>JAZPYU010000164.1:0-6281 GCA_045544295.1 Ructibacterium sp.
GATGATGTGGCAGAGTTTGTCCGTGAGCAGGCTGTGAAGGTCTATAATGCCATTGGGTGCCAGGGACTGAGTCGAGTGGACTTCTTTGTGACTTACGAGGGCAACCGTGTGGTGTTCAATGAGATCAACACTCTGCCCGGCTTTACTTCCATCAGTATGTACGCTAAGTTATGGGAAGCCAGCGGACTTTCCTATGGCGCTTTGGTAGATAAAGTTATTGACTATGCATTAAACCCCGAAGAAAATTAGGAGGGATTCAGATGGATAACAGACCCATCGGCATCTTTGATTCCGGACTTGGCGGTCTTACCTGCGTAAAAAAAGTATTGGAACTTTTGCCCGGTGAAGATATCATCTATTTTGGCGATACAGGGCGAGTACCTTATGGTAGCCGCAGTGCCGAAACCATCATTAAATATGTACGGCAAAATATTCGTTTTTTAAAGGAATTTGACATTAAGTTTATCATCATTGCCTGCGGTACTGCCAGCAGTGCCGCTCTACCTATGATTCAGCATGAGGTAGACATTCCCGTCATCGGCGTTTTGGAACCTACCTGCGAAAGGGCTGCGACTTCAACCAAAAATGGAAAAATCGGTGTTTTAGGCACCCAAGGAACCATCCGAAGCGGCAAATATCCGGAAGTCTTAAAGAATTTAAACCGGGATTTGGAAATTTTCAGTCAACCTTGTCCTATGTTTGTACCATTGGTAGAAAACGGATATTTGGACAGTCCGGCAACACGGCTGTTTGCCGAGGAATATTTGGCACCCTTTCAAAAAGAAAAGGTGGATACAGTCATCTTAGGTTGTACCCACTACCCCCTGTTAAAACCTGTGATTCAAGAAGTGATGGGCCCTTCTGTCACCTTAATCGATGCCGGCGCAGAAACAGCACTCTACGCCAAGACCTGGTTAGAAGAAAATGAGATGCTTAGCGAAAACACCGTCGGTTCCGCCAGATACTACGTCAGCGATGCCGTAGACGGCTTTGCCAGTCTTGCGGGAATGTTTTTGGAAAAACAGTTAGACAGTGATGTAACCACCGTCGATATTGAAAATTATTAGGAGACTATATGGAAGACAATGTTATTATCCGCATCAAAACTCTGCAAGAAGCCGATGGCGAAAAATTAGATCCCATCGAACTTAAAACCCCGGGGAAATTTGGTGTCATCAACCAAAAATATTATATTAAATATCAGGAAAGTGAAATGACAGGCTTTCCGGACACTACCACCACCCTGAAAGTTTGGCCGGGAAATGTGGTTGTGACCCGCAAGGGTAAATTCAATATGGAAATTCACTATCAAACAGGCGTCAGGAACTTATGCCTCTACCCCACCCCCTATGGGAATATTGGTGCCTCCATTTACACTTCAGAAATTGATTATCAATTTAACGAAACCCAAGACGGGCATCTTCGGGTAGACTATGTTTTAGATGCAGACAACGAAAATTTTATTCAGAACTCCCTGCGTGTAACCATACAGCCGGTCTGAAGGAAAGGAATAGATTATGAATATTCAGGAACAAATGAAAGAAAAAATCATTGCTACAATTTTAAAGGCATTTGAGGAGGCAACCTCTTCCGGCGAATTACCCGCTTTGGAAACCGACCTCTCTTTAGATACTATGATTAAACTGGAAGTCCCTAAGGACAAGCAACACGGGGACTTTGCCTGCAACATTGCAATGATTTTGGCAAAAACACTTCACATGGCACCTCGTGCCATTGCGGACGCTTTATCCGCCAAAATTGAACCAGACAATGACATTGCCAAAGTAGAAGTTGCCGGTGCAGGTTTTATCAACTTTTACCTGACCTCCAACTGGCTCTATGAAACCATGAGCCAGATTGAAACCGCCCAAGAAAACTATGGTAAAATCCAGATGGGCAAAGGCAAAAAGGTTATGGTAGAGTTTGTATCTGCCAACCCCACCGGTCCTATGCATATGGGGAATGCCCGGGGCGGTGCTTTGGGTGACTGTCTTGCCTCTGTTTTGGAATATGCAGGATACGAGGTAACCAGAGAATTTTATATCAACGATGCCGGCAATCAGATTGAAAAGTTCGGCAATTCCTTAAACGCCCGTTATATTCAGCAGTTACAAGGCGAAGATGCTATCGAATTCCCCGAAGACGGTTATCACGGTGACGATATCAAAGAGCACGCCAAGGCGTTTATTGCCATTCACGGTGACAAGTATTTAACCACAGACGAACAGACAAGAAAAGCGGCTTTGGTAGACTATGCATTAGAAAAAAATATTACCGCCCTCAAAGAAGATTTAGGACGGTATCGGATTTTCTACGATGTTTGGTTCCGGGAAAGCACCCTCCACAACTCCGGTGCAGTCAAAGAAGCCATTGATACTTTAACAAAAAACGGCTACACCTACGAAGAAGACGGTGCCCTGTGGCTGAACTGCGAGAAAATGGGTATGGAGAAAAACGAAGTTCTGGTTCGGCAAAATGGTATTCCTACTTACTTTGCAGCAGATATCGCTTACCACCTGAACAAATTAGAGACCCGTGGCTTTGACTGGGCCATTAACATCTGGGGCGCAGACCACCACGGTCACGTAGCAAGAATGAAGAAAGCCTTAGACGCCGTTGGTTCTGACGGCAACCGTTTGGATATTGTTTTGATGCAGTTGGTACGTTTGATGCAGGATGGCGAGGTTGTTCGTATGTCCAAGCGTACTGGTAAAGCCATCACCTTATTTGACCTTTTGGAAGATATCAGCGTGGACGCTGCACGGTTCTTCTTTAATATGCGCAGTGCCGGAAGCCACTTAGACTTTGACCTTACCTTAGCTGCAGAGCAAAGCAACGAAAATCCTGTCTTTTATGTACAATACGCCCATGCAAGAATTTGCAGTATCCTTCGGCTTTTGGAAGAAGAAGGCATTAAGGTTCTGCCCTATGCAGAAATTGACCCCTCTTTGCTTACTGACCCGGCAGAACTGACCTTGCTGAAAAAACTCAGCGACTTGCCGGTAGAAATCGGTATGGCTGCCAAAGCCCTGGAACCGGCAAGAATTACCCGTTATATTATGGATTTGGCCGCAGACTTCCACACCTTCTATACCGCTTGTCGGGTTCGGGTAGATGACGTCTCCTTGATGAATGCCCGTTTAAAATTGGTCGACAGCACCAGAATTGTGTTAAAGGGTGTTTTGGCCATGTTAAAAATCAGCGCTCCCGAAAAGATGTAACCAAATAAGGAGAATTTATATGAGAAAATGGATTGCCGCATTACTGGTTTTTTGCAGCCTTTGCGCTACCTTACCGGTATTTGCTGAAGATTCCTGTCTGATTGCCGATGCGGGCTTTTATATGGCAAAATTTTACTACTGCGATGCTGAATCCGGAGTTGTTGTTTTAAAAAATGTAACTCCAATAGGAGAACGCAACAACAAAAACACCGAAATCGCACAAAAGGCAACCTATCAAGAGATTCCCATCTCTGGCACGGTACGGTTATCCAATGATAACACAGTGCCTCTTGCTGACTGCAACTTATATGCAGACAGTCAGGTGCGGATTTTACTGCTCCGTACCAAAGGAGACGCCTTGCGCATTATCCAGATGAGATTTTTATAAGGAGAAGATGCTATGTTAAAACAAAGACAGTTTCTTTCTATTTTGTTGTCATTACTTCTTGTTTTAGTTCCTCTTTCTCTCCCTGTTTACGGCGAGGAAACTGCGGAAGCAAAGACAGAAAGCATAGATACCGAAACCCTATCTTCCGAAGAAGCCTTAGCGTTAGTAGAAGCGGTTGCGGCGCACATCAGTGCTTATACCCGATATGAAAATATCTCTACCCGGGAATTATATCTTGCCGCCATTGAGTATCTTTTAAAAGAAAATCCCGACACATACCACGAAATTATGACCGGAATGCTTCGTTCCTTGGACGAACATTCTGAGTATTATAACGCCACAGATGCTATCGCCCTGACCGAATCCGTCACCGGCGAAATCATCGGCATTGGTGTGACCATTGACTTTGCCAAAGGATTTCCATTGGTTGTTTCTGTCATCCCGGATACCCCGGCAGAACGTGCCGGCTTACAGGTGGGTGATATCCTTTATCGGGCAGATGGTGTAGACCTTAGCGGTGTGAATTCTGAACTGGTTTTAAGCCGTGTCAGAGGCGAGGCAGGAAGTTCTGTGCACTTGGAAGTTGAGCGCAATGGTATGATTTTATCCTTTGATATTATCAGGGAACCCATCGTGGGAACCTCGGTCATTACAGAAATCTATGAAGAAGATAATCAAAAACTTATGGTGATTGAGGTTCACGGTTTTATTAAAAATACCGCTGAAAAATTTGCAGAAGCATTAAAAGAGGCAGACAAAGCCGGAATTTCCAACATCATCATTGACCTTAGAGATAACGGCGGCGGTATGTTGGACCAAGCCGTTCAAATGGCAGATACTCTGGTTCCGGAAGGAAAGATTATCACCACAGAAGACCACAAAAATCCTATCTTTAACAAGGTTTACCAAGGTTCTGCAGGAAAAAAATCAAAGTATCATATTTTAATTCTGTTAAATGAATTCTCTGCCAGTGCAACGGAAGTGTTTTCCGCGGCACTCCGTGAAAACGATCTTGCAAAGATTATGGGAACCAATTCCTATGGAAAAGGAAGTATTCAGTCCTTGGTACCCCTCCAGACCGGAGGAATCATCAAATATACCGTGGGATATTACCTGACCCCCAATGGTGATAATATCAATGAGATTGGTTTAAAGCCGGACTTTTTTGTAAAAAACCAAGAAGAAAAAATGAAATCTGACCACTTTGGCACTTTTGATTATTCTCAGATATACCAAGAAGGCGACCAAGGTCCCGAAGTTCTTTTAGCAAAGAAGATTTTGAATTTCTTTGGTCTTTATCAAGGCGAAATCAATGAAAGTTATGACCGGGATTTATATTACGCCGTTTATGCCTTTCAAAATCAAGCAGGACTTTTCCCCTATGGCGTGTTGGATTTAACCACCCAATTAAATCTTTATAATTATATGGGACGTGCTACCAAAGAGCATAACACCCAAATGCAAAAAGCCTTTGAATATTTTGATATGACCTATCCGGAAGATAAATAAAAGGGACTCCTTTGGAGTCCCTTTTATTTATCCTTTTTTTACCGTTACTTTGGTGTTCTTTTGTATCTCTGCAATCCAAGTTTGGACTTTTTCTTCGTTGGGTGTTTCAAATTCCCGGATAAGATTTTTCTTGTCAAGACGGAGTAATTTATCATTGCCCAAAGAATGATAGGGTTCTATCTCTATGCCAAGGATATGTTCCATACCTTCTGCCAGACTGGCAATGCCTGAAAAATGCTCCTTGGTATCGTTGATACCGGGAATGATGGGACACCGCAGAACAATCTTGTGTCCGGCACTATCCAAAGCCAAGAGATTTTCTTTAATTTTTTCCTGAGAGACACCGGTATATTCCTGATGTAACTTCTTGTTGGTAATCTTCCAATCAAACAAAAAGATATCTACCAAATCCGCAATCGCAAGGATTTTTTCTTTTTCTACCCAACCGCAGGTCTCAATACAAGTATGTAACCCCTCTTCTTTTGCCCTCTTCAAAAGAGCATAGGAAAAATCAAACTGCATCAAAGGTTCTCCGCCGGACAAGGTCATTCCGCCACCGGAATTCTCATAATAGGCTTTGTCCCCCAATACTTGAGCGATGACTTCATCCACCGTCATAATAGAATCTGCCATTTCCAAGGCTTTGACAGGGCAAACCTGAGCACAGTTTCCAGAGCATTCACATAAACTACGGTCAAAAATATGCCCCTACTCTGTCATTTGATGTGCCCTGCAAACCTCCGCACACTTCCCGCAACCGATACATTTTTCCGGCATATAGAAAATTTCCGGTTTTGCCAGATGAGACTCCGGATTATGACACCAGACACAATGAAGCGGACAACCCTTTAAAAACACAGTTGTGCGAATTCCCGGCCCGTCATTGATACAAAATTTTTGAATATTAAAAACAGTTCCCTGTTCCATTTCCTCGCCTACTTTTCAAACATATCTGCAAGTTTTCTTGCCGCTTTGGCTAAATTCTGCACACCACCAAAGACGTCTTCTTCTTTCCAACCATCAAAATAACTGGCACACTCTAAGGTGAAGTATCCCTGATAGTTGATATCTTTTAGTGCCTTTACCATGGGAACAAAATCAATATCCATAGAGAAAGGAATTTGATGAGAGTCATGAATTTTATCATTATCGTGAATATGCAA
>JAZPYU010000165.1:0-33276 GCA_045544295.1 Ructibacterium sp.
GACGGCAATGGCCACGTTGGTTGCGGTATGGGAAAAGCAGCAGAAATTCCGGATGCAATCCGCAAGGGAATTGATGATGCAAAGAAGAATATGATTACCGTTCCCATGGTAAAAACTACCATTCCTCACGAGATTATCGGTGAGTATGGCGCAGGTCGCGTTCTCTTAAAGCCGGCAGCAGAAGGTACCGGTGTTATCGCCGGCGGTCCCGCCCGTGCGGTACTGGAACTGGCAGGTATCAGAGATATCCGTACCAAGTGCTTACGCAGTAACAACCCCAAGAACGTTGTTGCCGCTACCATCGAGGGTCTGGCATCTCTCAAGAGTGTAGAAGAGGTTGCTCAGCTCAGAGGGAAGAAGCCGGAAGAAATCCTCGGCTAAATAAAATTAGTTCAGGACAGGAGGGTTATCCTTGGCAAATATTAAGGTTACACTGAAAAAGAGTACCATTGGATGCAAGAAAGACCAGATTGCAACTGTTGAAGCCCTGGGTCTTAAAAAGATCGGACAAACAGTAGAGAAAGTTGATACCCCGCAGATTCGCGGTATGATTTTCAAGGTAAAGCACCTGGTAGAAGTATCCGAATAATTTTAAACCGGCATTGGACCGGTCCTCGTAAGATACGAGGTATTATCTTAAAAGAAAAGGAGGAGGTGTACGCATGAAACTCCATGAATTATCTCCGAGCGAAGGCTCCAAGAAGAAAGCATTCAGAGTAGGCCGTGGCCATGCAAGTGGTAACGGTAAAACCAGCGGTAAGGGACACAAGGGTCAGAATGCCCGCAGCGGCGGTGGTGTTCGTCCCGGTTTCGAAGGTGGCCAGATGCCCATCTACAGACGGCTTCCTAAGCGTGGTTTTAACAATATTTTTGCAAAGAAGTATGTTTCTATCAATGTTGAGGACTTGAACAGACTGGAGGCTGGTACCGAGGTAACAGCAGAGGCTTTGAAAGAGGCTGGAATCATCTCCAAGATTTGTGACGGCGTTGTTGTTTTGGGCCGTGGCGAAGTTGAAAAGAAATTTACTGTAAAAGCAAAAAGATTCAGTAAAACTGCTGCCGAGAAGATCGAGGCTGCAGGTGGAAAGGCTGAGGTGATCTAAGTATGTTCGATACAATCAGAAATGCATGGAAGATTGTCGATCTGCGTAAAAAACTCATCTACACCTTTGTATTATTGGTAATTTTCCGTTTAGGTTCTTGCATCCCGGTTCCTCTTTTGGACCCGGCACAAATGAAGGAACTTTTCACTGCGGATAATTCTATGTTCGGCTTTTTGAACATGGTATCCGGTGGTGCATTTCAGAATGCCACCATCTTTGCTATGAGCATTACGCCGTACATTAACTCGTCCATTATTATGCAACTTCTCTGTGTAGCAATTCCTGCATTGGAACGTTTGCAGAAAGAGGGCGAAGAGGGCAGAAAGAAGATAGGTCAGATGATGCGTTACGGTACGGTTGTACTGGCGTTGATTCAGGCAGTAGGTCTTTACTTCCTGCTCAAATCCTACAGTGCAGTAACCAACCCCGGTTTCACCACTGCTTTGGTTGTTGTTACGACCTTTACCGCAGGTACCGCGTTCTTGATGTGGTTGGGTGAACAGATTACAGAGAAGGGTGTCGGCAATGGTATTTCTTTGATTATCTTTGCCGGTATCGTTTCCAGATTGCCTTCTATGGCAACTTCTCTCTGGGCCGGTGTTAAAGGTGGCGGCCTTAACTGGATTGGCGTTGTAGCCCTTTTGGTTTTGGCTGTTGCAGTTGTTGGCTTTGTGGTTCTGATGAACGAAGCAGAACGGAGAATCCCGGTACAATACGCAAAGCGTGTAGTTGGCAGAAAGATGTATGGCGGTCAGAGTTCTCATATTCCGATTAAGATTGCTTCTGCCGGCGTTATCCCTGTCATCTTTGCAATGTCCATTATGTCCTTCCCCGGCACCATTGCAAGTTTCTTTGGTGTAAAAGCGGGCGATCCTGGTTTCTGGGGTGGTTTCTTACGGGTATTTTCCAGTACGTCTTGGGTATATGCAGCACTTTATTTCTTGCTGATTATCTTCTTTACCTATTTCTATACTGCTATGCAGTTTAATCCCATAGAAATTGCGAACAATATGAAGAAAAACGGCGGATTTATTCCTGGTATTCGTCCCGGACGTCCTACCACAGAATATATTTCTAAGATATTGAATAAACTTACCTTAGCAGGTGCAATTTTCTTAGGTTTGATTGCAGTTCTTCCAATCTTTATGAATATGTTCCTGGCAATTGGCAACTTTGCTATCGGCGGTACATCCTTGCTGATCGTAGTTGGTGTTGCATTGGAAACCGTGAAGGAACTGGAATCTCAAATGCTGATGCGGCATTACAAAGGATTCTTAGAATAGAATACAATGATGCACAGGCTTTGTGCAATGATGGAAGAGTAGGAGACGATGATGCACCAGCACAAGCGGTTCCTACTCTGTCCATTTTTTTAGTAAAAATCAAAGAATCATTGGTATGACAGGAAAGGATATAGGAATTATGAGACTGATATTATTAGCAGCTCCCGGCGCAGGGAAAGGCACACAGGCTGAAAAGTTAAGTGAGCACTTTGGTATTCCTACCATCTCAACAGGCGCAATTCTTCGCCATAATATTCAGGAAGGCACAGAACTTGGCAAACTGGCACAGCAGTATATCGATCAGGGCAACTTTGTACCTGATGATGTGATGATCGAGGTAATGAAGGAACGTCTCTCTCGGGAAGACTGTAAAAACGGTTTTATCCTGGACGGTTTCCCCAGAACCTTGGCACAGGCAGAAGCCTTAGATACCAGTAGTATTGCCATTGATACAGTGCTTAATCTTGAAGTGCCGGACGAAGATATCATTAAACGTCTTGCGGGTCGTTTGGAATGTAAAGAATGTGCGGTAACCTTCCACAAAGAATACAGAAAACCGGCAAAGGATGGCATCTGCGACAACTGTGGTGGGGAACTGACCACCCGTGCCGATGATAATCCCGAAACGGTGAAGAGCCGTTTGGAGATTTATCATACCCGTACAGAACCGCTTCTTCAGTACTATATCCAAAAGGGTATTTTAAAAACCGTTCAGGGTAGAGACGAGATTGCGGCAACCACCAAAGAGGTTCTGCGGGTTCTGGAGGGCTAAGGAAGATGGTTGCGCTAAAATCCAAGTCCGAAATCGAAAAAATGAAAAAAGCAGGTGCCGTTACATACGGAGCCCTTTGTGCAGTCCGTGATGCCGTTCGTCCCGGTGTTACCACCAAGGAACTGGATGCGGTAGCGGAACGTTATATTAAATCTCAGGGCTGTACCTGTTCCTTTAAAGGATATGGTGGCTTTCCCGGTAGCGTTTGTGCCAGCGTCAATGACGAAATCATCCACGGCATTCCCGGCAATCGGGTACTTGATGAGGGTGATATCATCAGCATTGATGTGGGAGCGTGTTATCAGGGCTACCACGGTGATGCTTGTCGAACCTTTGGTGTAGGCAACATTTCTAAGGAAGCAGAGCGGTTGATTGCGGTTACGCGGCAAAGTTTTTTTGAGGCAATTCAGTACGCCAAAGAGGGGTATCGGATCTCGGATATCTCCCGGGCGGTGCAGGAATATGTAGAAGCCAATGGCTTTTCTGTTCTTCGGAACTACTGTGGCCACGGCATCGGCGCTTCCCTTCACGAAGACCCAGAGGTCCCCAACTATGTTGGCGGCAGTCGTGGGATTCGTATTCGTCCCGGTATGTGTCTGGCAATTGAACCTATGGTTTGTCAGGGCGGAAAAGAATACTATGTGGATGATACAGAGTGGACAGTGCTCACCCGTGACGGGAAATTGTCTGCCCATTACGAGAACAGCGTTTTGGTTACCAACGGCGAACCGTTTTTGCTTACTATGCCGGATGGTATAGAGGTTTAACATTGTGATGAAGGAAAAGAAAATCCCTGTGGGTGCTTTGGTGCAATCGGTTGCTGGTCATGATGCAGGCGAACTCTTTCTGGTGGTGCGCCGTGAGGAAGGCTTTGTATGGGTCTGCAACGGGAAGAATCGAAAAGCAACCCACTGTAAAAAGAAAAATATAAAACATATCACAGATACAGGTTTAGTTTGCGAATGGGTGTCTCAGCATCCGGAACGCATCAACAACACTTCTGTGAAGAAAGCCATAAAGGATAACAGGAGGTGAAAATGCTATGTCAAAAGAAGATGTTTTGGAAGTAGAGGGTACCGTGCTGGAAGCATTACCCAACGCGATGTTTAAAGTAGAGTTAGAAAATGGTCACCAGATTCTGGCACATATCTCCGGAAAACTGCGGATGCACTTCATCCGGATTTTGCCGGGCGATAAAGTAACGGTGGAGATTTCTCCCTATGACTTGACCAAGGGCAGAATCACCTGGCGTGCAAAATAAAAAAGACATAAGATGGCGGCAGAACGATGCCGCCTTTTGTGTTTACGGGGGAGGATATTATGAAAAAAGGTCTTTTGGTTTTGGTGTTATTGTTATTCCTTAGTGGATGTAGTAATATTCCCACTTCGGTAAAACCTGTTCCTACTGAAAATCCCGCAAAAACGGTAACCGTTTCCTGTGCGGGGGATTGTACTTTGGGTACCGATGTTTCCTTTGGCGGCAGAACCTTGCCGGTGGAAGTGGAGGCACAAGGAGGAGATTATGGTTGGTTTTTCCGGAACGTGTTGCCGATTTTTGAACAGGATGATTTGACGATCGTCAATATGGAAGGCTCCCTAACCACCCGTGGAACCAGGCAGGAGAAAACCTATGCTTTCCGTGGTGATCCGGCGTATGTGAATATTCTCACAGAAGGCAGTGTGGAAGCGGCAACCCTGGCCAATAACCATAGTCTGGACTATGGCGAAGTCGGTTTAGAAGATACCAAAACAGCCTTGGATGATGCTGGTATCCTTTGGTTTGAAAACTTAGAAACGGTGGTAACGACTGTCAATGGAGTGAAAGTAGGGCTGATTGGCTTATATGATTTAAACGGCTCTGGCCTCAGGAATATCTCTGTTGCAATGGAACAAGTGAAAAGTCAGGGTGCTGAACTGGTGATCGTTCAGGTACATTGGGGAATTGAACGAGAGGGTATTCCCACCGACCGGCAAAGAGAGGTGGGATATGCTGCCATTGATGCAGGCGCAGATTTGGTGATTGGCCATCACCCCCATGTTCTGCAAGGGGTAGAAGAATATAAGGGAAAGATGATTGCTTATAGCCTTGGCAACTTCTGCTTTGGCGGTAACCAAAACCCTACGGATAAAGATACAATGATTTATCAGCAGACCTTTTATGTAGACAATGGCGTGGTACTATCCAAACAGGATTATCAGATTTATCCTTGCAGTATTTCTTCCGAAAGTGGCAGAAATAATTATCAGCCAACCCCCCTGATTGGCGAAGAGGGTAATCGTGTAAAAGCAAGAATTCAGACATTAACTGATCAAATCGGCGGTCCGTCCCTAACCTTTGCAAAGGAAGAACAAGAAAACTTGGCAAAATAGACAATTTGCAGGGTGAATTTTCAGGAATTCTTTTACATATCCGGACAAGAAAAGAATTGACAACTTGACAATTCTGTGATATCATATAATGGTTCGCTTAATGGGTGAAAGTTGCCCCTTGGCGGCAAGAACAAACTTAGGAGGTGAAGGAAATGAAAGTACAACCTTCCGTAAAACCTATTTGTGAAAAATGTAAAATTATTAAAAGAAAAGGCAGAGTAATGGTAATTTGTGAAAATCCCCGCCACAAGCAGAAGCAGGGTTAATCGCAAAACCGGAGCAGGGTCAGGCTTATAACCCAAAATTTTCTATAAGCTGACGCCGCATATGCGGGTGAAATTCTGCTCCACTGTTTTTTCCAAAAATTCAATGGAGGTGAAATTTTATGGCACGTATCGCAGGCGTAGATTTGCCGAACGACAAGAGAGTTGAGATTGGTCTTACCTATATCTTTGGTATCGGTCTTTCTACTTCCAAAAAAATCCTGGCAGCAACCGGAGTAAATCCGGACACCAGAGTGCGCGATCTTTCCGAGGACGAAGTTTCTAAACTGAGAGCTGAAATCGACCACTACAACGTGGAAGGTGACTTGCGTAGAGACATCGCTCTTGATATTAAGCGCTTAATGGAAATCAACTGCTACAGAGGGCTGCGTCACAGAAAGGGATTGCCGGTTCGTGGACAACGTTCCAAGACCAATGCAAGAACCAGAAAAGGCCCCAAAAAGACCATTGCAAACAAGAAGAAATAAGAATTTTGCTATGGCGTCGTCGCATATGGTTGCGGCATAAGAAATTTGAATTTTCTTTCGGGCTTTGTTGCCCGTCAGATATCCGTTATTTTTAGGAGGTGAAAGATACAATGGCAAAGGCAGTAAAAAGAACACGCCGCCGTAGAGAGAGAAAGAATATCGAGCGGGGTGCAGCACATATTAAATCTACATTTAATAATACCATTGTTACGATTACAGACGTAGCCGGAAATGCGATTTCTTGGGCATCCGCCGGCGGCCTCGGTTTCAGAGGTTCTAAAAAGAGCACTCCTTTTGCAGCACAGATGGCAGCAGAGACTGCAGCAAAGGCAGCAATGGAGCATGGCTTAAAGTATGTTGAAGTTTACGTGAAAGGCCCGGGTTCCGGCCGTGAAGCAGCAATCCGTGCATTGCAGGTTGCAGGCCTCGAAGTAAACATGATTAAGGACGTTACACCGATTCCTCACAACGGTTGCAGACCGCCGAAGAGAAGACGCGTGTAATGGTTTGAGATTGTTAAAAGGAGGTAAAACACATGGCTAAAAATACCCAGCCTGTTCTGAAAAGATGCAGAACTCTCGGCATTGAGCCCGGTTTTATGGGAATTCATAAGACTTCTAACAGAGATCCGCAGAAGAACAGAAGAAAAAAGTCTGAATACGGTCAGCAGTTAAACGAAAAGCAAAAGTTGAGATTCGTTTACGGCGTATTGGAAAAACAATTCCATAAATATTATTTAATGGCTACCAAGAGAGACGGCGTTACCGGTGAAATGCTCCTGCAAATTCTGGAGTCCCGTCTGGATAACGTTGTTTACCGTCTTGGTCTGGCTAACACCAGAAGAGAAGCAAGACAACTTGTTAACCATGCACACTTCACTGTAAATGGTAAGAAGATCAACATTCCTTCTTATCTGGTAAAGGTTGGCGACGTAATCTCTGTAAGAGAGAAGAGCCGCAGCAACGGTAAGTTTACCCAACTCAAAGAAACTCTTGGCGATGTTATCGTTCCCAAGTGGCTGGATATGAATAAGGACACCTTAGAGGGTAAAGTAATCGCCCTGGCTGAGCGTGAAGATATTGATATTCCGGTAGAAGAACATATGATCGTCGAGTTCTACAGCAAGTAATAATTTGCCGTAAGGCCCAGCGAAAAATATTTAGGAGGGCTGACAATGATTGAAATCGAAAAGCCAAGAATTGAATGCTTAGAAGCATCCGAAGATAATAAATATGGCAAATTTGTTGTTGAGCCTCTGGAAAGAGGTTATGGCACAACGTTTGGCAACTCTCTCAGAAGAATGTTGCTGTCTTCCCTGCCGGGTGTGGCTGCAACATCTGTAAAGATTGATGGCGTTCTTCATGAATTTTCCACCATTCCCGGTGTAAAAGAAGATGTAACCGAAATCATTCTAAACATCAAGCAGTTGGCAATCAAATTACACGGCGATACTCCCAAAACGGTTTATATCAGCCAAGAGGGTGCCGGTGAAATTTGCGCAGGGGATATCAAGCATGATTCCGATGTAGAAATCATCAACGAAGACCTGCACATTGCAACTCTGAGTGAGGATGCAAAACTCTTTATGGAAATTACCTTAGACAGAGGCCGTGGATATGTGTCCGCAGACCGGAATAAGCAGATTCTGCAACCGGTGATTGGCGTTATCGCTACTGACTCTATCTACACTCCGGTTCAAAAGGTAAACTATACCGTAGAGAATACTCGTGTTGGCAATATTACCGACTATGACAAACTGGTTTTGGAAGTATGGACCAATGGTACCATCACTCCTGCCGAAGCGGTTTCTTTGGCGGCGAAGATTGTTAGCGAGCATATGAACCTGTTTATCGACCTTTCCGATGAAGCAAAGAACACCGAGATTATGGTCGAGAAGGAAGAAAGCAAGAAAGAAAAGGTTCTGGAAACAACCATCGAAGAACTGGATCTGTCTGTTCGTTCCTACAACTGCTTAAAGCGTGCAGGTATCAATACGGTACAAGATTTGACCACACGTTCTGAGAACGATATGATGAAGGTGAGAAACCTTGGTCGCAAATCCCTGGAAGAGGTTATTGCAAAGTTAGACGGTATGGGTCTTTCTTTGGCAAATGAAGACTAATTCCTTTAAGAAATAAGAAAATGAGGTGATAAAATGGCACACCAGAGAAAACTTGGCAGACCGACCGACCAGAGACGTGCAATGCTGAGATCTATGACTACTTCTTTCCTGGAAAGCGGCAGAATTGAAACTACCGTTACCCGTGCAAAGGAAATTCGTAGAATCGCAGAGAAAATGGTTACCCTCGGCAAAGCCAATACACTTCACACCAAGAGACAGGCGCTCAGTTACATTACCAAGCGCGATGTTGTGGTAAAGTTGTTTGATGAAATCGCTCCGAAGTACGCAGAGAGAAACGGTGGCTACACCCGGATTATCAAGATTGGTCCGCGTCGTGGCGACGCCGCTGAAATGGCAATTCTGGAGTTTGTTGATTAATCAAAATCAAATCAAAAACGGCATTTCCATAGGAATGCCGTTTTTTGTATGCCTATTATTGTAGGGGATGGGTTACCAAAGCATAAAAAGAAAACCGCCATAGGCGGTCTTCTTCCAAACTTTTTCACTATTACCTATTACTTATTCCATGCATTATAACGCTGATGCCAATGCCGCACCAATGATGCCGGCTTCGTTAAAGAGGGTAGCAATTTTCAATTCTGTCTTAGATGCTTCGTGACAGAAGGTGTTAGTTTTCATATATTCCTTGATGGGATTTAACAGATAATCCCCTTCCCGGCTAATACCGCCACCGATTACAATCATATTCGGCTGGAAAATGTTAATCATAGAAGAAATACCATCTGCTACATATTCGAGGTATTGGTCTACCACTTTTTGTGCTGCCGCATCTCCGGCTTTTGCTGCATCAAAAGCGGTTCTGCCACTGACTTTGCCGGCTTCTTTGACATACTGAACCATCAAACTATCCGGAGTTTCTTCTATTGCGGCTCTGGTCTGGTTAATCAAAGCGGTGACGGAAGCGTAGGCTTCCCAACAACCCTTTCTGCCACAGCCACAGGGAATGCCGTTGTAAACCAAGGAAAAGTGTCCTAATTCTCCTGCCGTTCCGTTGGCACCACGGAAAATCTTTTTGTCAAGAACAATCCCACCGCCAACGCCGGTGCCCAAAGTAACCGCCAGGAAAGAATTTGCCTTGCCACCGGTTGCCATAAATTCGCCATAGGCTGCGGCGTTCGCATCGTTCTCTAATTGAACAGGAATGTTGGGGAAATAAGAACGAAGTTCCTCTACCAAAGGAGCGTTTTCAAATTTTAGGTTATAAGCAACTAAAACCAAACCGTTCTTTGTGTCAATGGCGCCGGGAGAACCAATGCCAATACCCTTGATATCTGCCATAGTAAAGCCGGCATCTTTGACAATTTCTTCGCAGAGTTCTGCCATATCTTTTACAATTTCCTGATAGGGACGGGGTGCGTTGGTGGGACGGGAAGATTGTTTTAAAATTTCTAACTTTTCCGTTACCAACCCAACGGCAATGTTGGTGCCGCCTAAATCAATACCTATATACATAAAAATGCCTCCAAATATCAAAAATTTTCCTTTATTATAACTTTTTTTTCAGTTTTTGTAAACCCTATACGCTGATTTTTTAAAAAAATGTAAATCATAGTTTGCGAAAAAAAGTACATAATTTGCAAAAATTGCCTTATACTAAAAAGAAAAACAAAACGAGGTGATAGGGTGCTTAATGTGGTTTTGCGGACCGCTGTTGTTTATTTTTTTGTGGTGTTGACGTTAAGGCTTATGGGAAAACGTCAAATCGGGGAGTTAGAAGCCTCGGAACTGGTAGTAACCATCATTATCTCAGAAATCGCTGCAATGCCTATCACCGATTTGGGCGTTCCTTTGGCAAGCAGTATTTTGGCAATCCTGATTTTAATGGTGTTGGAAATTTTACTTTCCTACCTTGCCTATCGGAATGTTCATATCCGGAGTTTGGTTTATGGCAAACCAAGTATTTTTTATCAAAATGGGAAAATGGACCAAAAAGAAATGAAACGACAACGGTTTAACGTGGCAGACCTGATGGAAGAACTACGGAACAACGGTGCGGTAAGTTTAAAAGAAGTGGATTTTGTTTTGATGGAACCAAACGGCAAAGTCAGTGTAATCCTGAAATCCGAACATAGCCCGGTGACACCCACTGATATGCGGATACAATCCTCGCCCGTACGGATGAGTTATGTGATTGTGGATAACGGGAATTTGATTCGTGGTAATATGAAACGTTTGGGATTGGATGACAGGTGGCTGAAAGATATCTTGGAGAAAAAGAAATTAAAAAGTGTCCGGGAAGTTTTTTATTTAAGTATGGAAGAGGAGACCGGGCAAATGGTATTACTTCCAAAAGATAAAAAGACAGGGAGGGAGAAAATGTGAGCCGTATGTTGGTAACCGTTTGTATTTTGGTGCTCTGTTTGGGGTTTGTAGGTCTGCATACCTATAAAATCTTGGAACTGAATGACGATATGGAAGACCTTTGCGAAGACGTGGAACACGCGTTTATGATAGAAGATTGGCAAGAAATCAGAAAAGGACTTTCTAAAATTGAAAAAAGGTGGGATAAGGATCGTTTTTGGGCGTGTCTTACCATTGATACGGAGCAGATAGAAACCATTGAAATCTCCTTAAAGCAAAGCGTAGAATATGCCAAAATCCAGGCAAAGGAAGATTTTATCGGGGAGTTTGTGATGTTCCGGATGAATTTAGACCATCTGCCCCATCAGGAGGGTTTCAGTATCGAGGAACTTCTATAAGGTTCTCTTCTCTTTAACCTTGACAATGGCTGCCGAATGTGCTATGGTAACGGTAGTTTTTCGATGAGGAGAAGATATATGAAGATACTCATGAGTGCTTGTTTGCTGGGGGTTGGCTGTCGGTATGATGCGACGGAAAAACCCTTGCCCAAAGAAACCATAGAAGAATTAAAAAAGAAGTTTACCTTAATCCCGGTCTGCCCGGAACAGTTGGGCGGCCTTTCCACACCCAGAAATCCATCGGAGCGGGTAGGGGAAAAGGTCATTTCCATAACCGGCGAAGACGTTACTTTCCAATATGAAAAAGGCGGAAGGGAAGCCTTGAAAATTGCCCAAGAACTTGACTGTAACATAGCCATTTTAAAAGAAAAAAGTCCCTCTTGCGGAAGTGGGCTTATCTATGACGGAAACTTTATGAAACAACTGATTTTAGGAGACGGAGTAACCACGGAACTTTTCAAGAAAAATCAAATCAAAGTCCTTGGCGAAAGCCAAATAGAAGAATTACTTGCAGAAAAATAACGGGGTGTGCGCAGCCCGTTTTTTCTATGGCAAAAAGAAGGGTGAAAAAGGGTGAAAATTTGGCAAAAAAAGTATAGATTTTTTCGGAAACCTATGATATATTATAAATGGTAAAGTTTTGTTTCAAGGAGGGAAACTATGGCAGAGCGAAAACAAGTGGAAATTTTTACCGATGGTGCTTGTAGCGGTAATCCTGGACCGGGCGGTTACGGCGTGATTTTGCGCTATGGAAAGCACGAAAAAGAAATTTCCGGCGGTGCTCCGGATACCACCAATAACCGGATGGAACTGTCTGCCGTCATTGCAGGGCTTTCTGCCCTGACGGAACCTTGTGACGTAACTCTGTATAGTGACTCTAAGTATTTCATTGATGCCATAGAGCAAGGCTGGGCAGAAAAATGGAAAGCCCAAGGGTGGATGCGGACCAAGAAAGACAAAGCATTAAACCCGGATTTATGGGAAGAAGTGCTCTCTTTGATGAAAAAACATCAAGTAACGTTGGTTTGGGTCAAAGGCCACGCCGGACATCCGGAAAACGAGCGGTGTGACAAATTGGCAGTAGCAGAGTCCAGACGCTTTGCAGAATAAATTTTACAAAAATTACAGATGATCTACTTTTCATAGATTCTACTGTAAAGAAAGGTAGCGATAGTATGGAAAAACGTATCTACGTTGACAATGCAGCCACCACCCAGGTGGCGCCGGAAGTGTTTGCGGCAATGATTCCCCACTTCTGTGAAAATTATGGAAACCCTTCCAGTATCTACGAGGAAGGACAGACGGCAAAAGCCGCTATCGAAAAGGCAAGAGAACAGGTGGCAACTGCCATCGGTGCCGAAGCCAAGGAAATTTACTTCACCGGTTCCGGTAGCGAGGCGGACAACTGGGCGCTCCGGTCTGTGGCAAAAAGCCTGAAAGAAAAGGGCAACCACATCATCACCACGGCGGTAGAACATCACGCTATTTTGCACACTTGTCAGGATTTGGAAAAAGAGGGTTTTGAAGTAACCTATTTGCCGGTGGATAATATGGGCAGGGTTTCTCCTGCTGATGTGAAAGCCGCAATCAAAGATACCACCATCTTGATTACGGTGATGTATGCCAATAACGAAATCGGCACCATTATGCCGATTCGTGAAATTGGTGCCATTGCCAAAGAGGCAGGGGTCATCTTTCATACCGATGCAGTACAGGCGGTAGGTATGGTACCGATTGATGTGAAAGAGAATCATATCGATATGCTTTCCCTGACCGGTCATAAATTCCATGGCCCCAAGGGTAGCGGTGCTCTTTATGTCCGCAAAGGCGTAAAACTTCGTTCCTTTATCACCGGCGGCGGTCAGGAACGGAACCGTCGTGCCGGCACCGAGAACGTGCCCGGTATCGTAGGATTGGGTAAGGCGATTGAACTTGCCACCCGTGATATCCCAAGAAAAGCGGCATATCTGAAAATTTTAAGAGACCGGTATATTGAAAGAGTGTTAGAATTGGTTCCTCACGCCTGGCTGAACGGTGATCCGGAAAACCGGCTTCCCGGCAATGCCAACATCTCCTTCTCTTTTATTGAGGGCGAGGGTTTGCTTTTGTTCCTGAATATGAAAGGCATCTCCGCATCCAGCGGTAGTGCTTGTACCTCCGGGTCATTAGACCCCTCCCACGTACTTTTGGCGATTGGGTTAAAGCACGAAGAGGCACACGGCTCTTTGCGTGTAAGTTTTGATACCAGTAATACACCGGAAGAGGTAGAGTATATTGCCAAGTCTGTGGCAGAAATTGTAGACAGACTTCGGCAGATGTCCCCGCTTTATGAGGACTATCTGAAACAGCAGAACCAATAGAAAGGAAGACGGTTATGTATAGTGAAAAAGTAATGGACCATTTCAGCAACCCCCGTAACGTAGGGGAAATTAGCGATGCCAATGCAGTGGGCGAGGTAGGAAACCCTCAATGCGGCGATATTATGAAAATTTATATGAAGATTAACGAAGACACCAAGGTGATTGAAGATGTTAAATTCAAGACCTTTGGTTGCGGTGCTGCCATTGCCACCAGTTCTATGGCAACCGAGTTGGTAAAGGGAAAGACGGTAGATGAGGCGCTTTCTATGACCAATCAGGCGGTGGTAGAGGCGTTGGACGGACTTCCTCCTGTGAAACTTCATTGCTCTGTATTGGCAGAAGAAGCGGTGCAATCCGCCATTGCCAACTACTATGAAAGAAAAGGGGAAGCGGCACCTGCCGGTATTAAATGTTCCGGCTGTTGTGAAGCGTGTCATCACCATCACGATATTGGGGACGAGGACTAATGCGGGTCGCTATTGGAATGTCCGGCGGTGTGGATAGTAGTGTTGCGGCGGCGGTCTTACAAGAGCAAGGCTATGAAGTGATTGGCATTACCATGCGCCTTTGGGATAAAGAGGGTGACGATGGTGCCAGGGATGCTAAAATTGTGTCAGACTTTTTAGGGATAGAACATCACGTGATTGATTTTCGTCAGGAATTTTCCGATTTGGTGGTGGACTATTTTACCAAAGAATATTTGTCCGGCAGAACCCCCAACCCCTGCATTGCCTGTAACCGGCATTTAAAGTTTGAGGCATTGCGGAAAAAAGCGTTGGAACTGGGCGCCCAAAAGATTGCAACCGGTCACTATGCAAGGATTTTCAGGGATGAAAAAACCGGCAGATATCTTTTGCAAAAAGGTTTGGCAGATACCAAGGACCAAACCTATGTGCTATATTCCCTGTCTCAAAAGCAGTTGGGTATGACCTTAATGCCTTTGGGTGACTTTACGGACAAAAATGCAGTTCGCCAAAAGGCAGAGGAATTGGGCATTCCCATCTTCAACAAGCCGGACAGTATGGAAATCTGTTTTGTTCCGGATCAGGACTATGCAAAATTCATTAGGGAGCGGGTGGGAAGTTTGCCACCTGTGGGTGATTTTGTAGATAGAGAGGGCAACGTGTTGGGTCAGCACCGTGGCATTGTCCATTATACGGTGGGGCAACGAAAGGGTTTGGGTATCGCCTTTGGAAAGCCAATGTTTGTTCTTTCTATTGACCCTATGAAAAATCAGATTGTTTTAGGAGAAAGCGGCACGGAATTTTCCTATTCTCTCCTTGCCACAGACCCTAATTTTATTCCCTTTCCTACCTTGGAAGAACCCATCAAAGTCTGTGCCAAAGTGCGGTATAGTGCCAAACCGGCACCGGCAACGGTTTTTCCGGCGGGGGATTTGTTGCGGATAGAATTTGAAACTCCCCAACGTGCCATTACCCCGGGACAAGCCGTGGTGTTTTATCAGCCGGATGGGGATTTGGTTTTAGGCGGTGCTACCATTTTAAAATAAAAGACAGGGGCGAAGAAAATGACCTTTTGGGAAATACGTGAAAAAATTCTTGCCAAAGAATATCCGGGTCTTAACCCCAGACAATTAGAGGCGGTACTTCATACAGAGGGACCGCTTTTGGTATTGGCAGGGGCAGGTTCCGGCAAGACCACGGTAATTGTACATAAAATTGCACATTTGATCCGGTTTGGGAAATGCAAAGTGGAGCCCCCTGCACTCTCCAATCAGGACTTAGAAATTATGCAGTGGTATGCAGATGGGGAACTGGACGAACTGCCGGAACATCTCTCTGCCCACCTGACAGGGGAACCGGTGGCACCCTGGCAGATTTTAGCCATTACCTTTACCAATAAGGCGGCTGGAGAACTGAAAGACCGTTTGATTGCAAGACTGGGCGAACGTGGCGGTGATATCTTTGCCAGTACCTTTCACTCCGCTTGTGTTAAGTTCCTTCGTCGGGATGCGGAAAAGATTGGTTATGAGAAAAACTTCACCATCTATGACACCGCAGACCAACAAACTTTGATGAAAACCTGTATCAAAGACTTAGAGGTGGATGATAAAAAATATCCGCCCAAAGCGGTACTGTCCCTTATCAGTAATGCCAAAGATAAATTGATTGACCCCGTGGAATATGCTAAACTTCATGCAGGGGATTTTTATCTTTCTACCGTGGCGGAACTGTATGAAAAGTATCAGAAAAAATTAAAACTCAATAATGCCATGGACTTTGACGATTTGATTGTGAACACCGTACGGCTTTTGGAAGAATGCCCTGATGTTCTTTCCTATTACCAAAACCGGTTCCGTTATATTTTGGTGGATGAGTATCAGGATACCAACCATGCCCAGTACCGATTGGTCAGCCTTTTGGCAAAGTCCCACCAAAACCTTTGTGTGGTAGGTGATGACGACCAAAGTATCTATAAATTCCGTGGTGCCGATATTCAGAACATCTTAGGTTTTGAGGAAGAATTCTCTTCCTGCCGGGTGATTAAGTTAGAAGAAAACTATCGGTCTACCCAAAATATCTTAGATGCGGCAAACAGCGTCATTGACCATAACAGCGGCAGAAAAGGGAAAAATCTCTGGACGGCTTCCGGCAGGGGCGAAAAGATTGAACTTTATGCTGCCCTCAACGAACACGGAGAGGCGTATCACATTGCAGACAGTATCCGGAATTTAGACAATAGTTTTAACGATACGGTGATTTTATATCGGATGAATGCTATGTCCCGTGTGGTGGAAGATGCGCTCCTTCGGTCTGCCATCCCTTATAAGGTGGTAGGGGGCCTCAGGTTCTATGACCGGAAAGAAATCAAGGATTTGACTTCTTATCTCCGGCTTATTCAAAACCATGGTGATAATGTGGCGCTCCGCAGAATTATCAACGAGCCGAAACGTGGCATTGGTGCCACCACCGTAGATAAGGTAGAAGCACTCTCGGTGGGTGAGGGACTGACGATGTTTGAGGTCTGTCAAAAGGCAGAATTGTTTGAGGAAGTTTCCGGCAAGACCGCAGAAAAACTGATGGCATTTGCCAAGATGATTTTAGACTTGCGCAAAGAATTGGACGAGGGTATGGGTCTGGAACTCTTTACCAAACTGGTGATGGAAAAGACCGGAATGCTTACGGCGCTCAAACAGGAAAAAACGGTGGAAAACCAAACCCGCCTTGAAAACTTAGACGAATTTATCTCTATGGTACAGGAATCTGTGAAAAAAGATGCTACCCTGACCTTAGAGCAAATGTTAGAGGATATTTCTCTTATTTCCGATATTGATAACTATGATGAAGCCCAGGAAACGGTGACATTGATGACCCTTCACAGTGCCAAAGGTCTGGAATTCCCCAATGTATTTTTAATGGGAATGGAAGAAGGGGTATTTCCGGGGATGCGTTCTTTTGGGGACGAGGAAGAAATCGAGGAAGAACGTCGGCTTTGCTATGTGGGTATCACCCGTGCCAAGAAACGGTTGTTCTTAACCCGTGCGCAAAGCAGAACCTTGTTTGGTTCTACCAAGTATAATCCCCCCTCAAGATTTTTAGATGAAATCCCACCGGAACTTTTAGAGCAAAAAGAAGAAAGACTTAAAACCCCGGTGACGGTGGATTTCCAGATTACAACCCCTGCCAAGGGTTTTGGTACCAGTGCATACTTAGAACAAAAAGAAGAAAAGAAACCGGCGCCCGCCAACCTTGCCTATGCAGTCGGCGACAAAGTCAAGCACCGGAAGTTTGGCATCGGTACCGTAGTGGCAGCCCAAAGTATGGGTGCAGATGTTCTTCTTAGAATTCAGTTTGAAGAGGGGGAGAAGAAACTTCTTGCTGCCTATGCCCCCATCGAAAAGGTGTAGGGTCGTGCTTGAAAATTGGCGAACTTTGCCCGTCACATCGCCTTCCTTGGTCGGTTACCTTGTAGGGTTCGGCCTCCCGGACGAACCGCGACCTCGAAGGAAATGACCATAACGGGACGTCGTTCTCGCGTTGGGCAAATATACCGGTGGCATATTTGTAGCGGAAAATGAGATGCGACAGCATCGGCTTTTAGGAAACGGGAAGCGTTTCTACAAAAAATGTTACGCCGTCCCCTACGAATTTTTTGCGCACTTTGTTTGATGTAAAATTGAAAATGGAAATTGTAGGGTCGATTCACGAATCGCCCGTGAATAAGGAGGTGCCAATATGTATCATATCCTTGCTAAAACCTATGACCAAATGCAGGAGATAGACTATCCCCAATTTGTAGATTACTATCAGGAACTTTTCAAGAAATTTAACTGTAATCCGGAACTGGTTTTAGATTTGGGTTGCGGCACCGGGAACATTACCTTAGAAATGGCAAATCGAGGCTATGATATGATAGGCCTTGATGCTTCTATGGAAATGTTGGAAGTCGCTCAGGAAAAAGCAAGAGAGCAGGGCAAAGACATCCTTTTTCTTAATCAGGATATGTCTGCCTTTGAACTTTATGGCACGGTGGGTGCCATGGTTTGTGCCTTGGACGGAGTAAATTACCTGACCGAAGACGGGCAACTCAAAGAGATGTTAAGTCTTCTTCATTGCTACTTAGACCCGGGCGGACTTTTCATTTTTGATTTAAATACCGAGTATAAGTTTAGGCATATCTTAGACGGCAAAACCTTTGTCTATGATACCGAGGAAGCCTATTGTGCATGGAGCAATGAATATGACGAGGAAGAAAAAATCTGTTATTTTGATTTGAACTTTTTCTTCCAGAATCAGGACGGCACTTATCAAAGGCAGGATGAATACCAGGAAGAACGTGCCTATGGCGTTGAAGAAATCAAAAAAACCATAGCGGAATGTAACCTGACCTGCCTTGGCATCTTTGATAATCTGAGTTTGGAACCGGCAAAAGAGAATTCCGAACGGATTTTTGTGGTAGTCAAAAGAGAAAAACAGTAGTAAATAACAATTTTATGAAAGAGAGGAGGAAAAGAAATGAAGAAATTTTTTGATGAATTTAAGGCGTTTATCTCTCGGGGCAATGTGATGGACCTGGCTGTCGGCGTTATCATCGGCGGTGCGTTCCAGAAAATCGTCACCTCTTTGGTTGGCGATATCATTACTCCCTTGCTTGGTATCTTTGGCAGCAGAGACTTTTCGGATATGGTTTGGGTTATCCGGGAAGCGGTAGACGAAGACCCCGGTCTTGCTGTGAAGTATGGTGCTTTTATTACCGCCGTGATTGATTTTGTGATTATGGCATTTATCATCTTCCTGCTGATTAAAGGCATTAACCGTCTGACCAGCCTTGCCAAGAAACCAGAACCGGAAGTCGAAGAGGCACCTACCACCAAACAATGCCCCTATTGTTGCAGCGAAGTTGCCATCGAGGCAACCCGTTGCCCCCATTGTACCTCTGAACTGGGTGCATAATTTTTGAAGGAGGTTTTTCTATGAACCAAATAGCAATGAATGACGCGATGTCGATAGGAATTATTGGCGCTGGTGCGGCGATATACACAATCTTCCTTGTTGCCATTGCAGTTATGGTAGTTGTAGCGCTTTGGAAAATCTTTGAAAAATCCGGTGAACAAGGATGGAAATCCTTAATTCCTGTCTATTCCAGTTATCTGATTTATAAGATTGCCTGGGATAGAAGAGCCTTCTGGATTACTATGCTGTTAGGATTGCTTTCCAGCGTTCTTATGGGGATTCCTATGATTGGACCGGCGTTAGGTGTTATCGGTGCACTTTTAGCGGGATTGCTGGAAGTTGTCTGCACGGTGAAACTCGCTAAGGCATTTGAACACGGTGGTTGGTTCGCGTTAGGTTTGATTTTGTTAAGTCCTATCTTCATTTTGATTTTGGCCTTTGATAAGTCTGAATATATAGGACCGCAACAATAAAAAATGACCTTTAGGCAGATGCCTAAAGGTCATTTTTCTATTATTTCCCGTTTTTGATGCTATATTTCCGGGATGGATAAAAAATCCCTCCGTCATTTTTTTGTTATCTTTCTATTGAAAATCAAAAGATGCTGTGCTATAATGAATTTAATTGCAAAGCAATTAAATTCAGCGATATAAATTCCTTACGGAATTTGCGATATACCTTGCGGTGCGATATATCCTGACGGATGCGATATGTCCCTTCGGGACGAGAAAAAGGAATTTATATCATATCGCAACCGAATAAAATGAGGTTATATCGCATTTGAGAAACAAATATATCGCACGAACGAAGTGAGTATATCGCCAAAAAGTTGGCATCTAAATTGTGCACGAATTCTATAATAAAATCGCCTTACGACTTGTAGGGGATATTCACGAATGTCCAGCGGGCGGTTCGTGACCCGCCCCTACGATGTACTTTGCACGCTAAAAACGAATTTAATTTAGCTAATCCAAAGGAGTTATTGAACTATGGAGCGTAGTGAAACATTCTAAAGGCTCGACTGCAAGGTATCAAGAAGTCTGTGATATAAATAAATTTTTTATACATAAACACGAAAAAATAAAATCAATATATAAAAACAGGGTGGTACGAAAATGGGTAACAGTATTAACTATTCATACGAAAAACTTAAAAAATTCTGCATAGATGCATTTGAGAAGTTCGGCTTTTCAAAAGAGGAAAGCGACATTATCACAGATGTGCTTCTGACTAGCGACTTATATGGTATCGAATCCCACGGAATGCAGAGACTTGTTCGTTATCATAAGGGAATTGAAAAAGGTCTTATTAAGGTAGATGCAAAGCCGGAGATTGTGTTTGAGACTCCTGTATCAGCAGTTATTGAGGGTAATGACGGCATGGGTCAGCTTTTGGGATACAAAGCTATGAATATAGCTATCGAAAAGGCTAAGCAGACCGGTATGGCGATTGTTACGGTGAGAAATTCAAATCACTATGGTATTGCCGGATACTATGCCAAAATGGCATGTAAAGAAGGACTTATCGGTATGTCTATGACAAACTCCGAAGCGATCATGGTCCCGACCTTTGGCAGAAAAGCTATGTTGGGAAGCAACCCAATCGCAATCGCTATGCCGGCAGAGCCTTACGATTTCTTCTTTGATGCATCAACAACCGTTGTAACACGTGGTAAATTGGAAATCTATAATAAATTGGGAAAACCGCTTCCTGAAGGCTGGGCCCTGGGCGCTAACGGAAAAGGGAGCTCGGATGCGGCAGACGTACTTAAAAATATAGTTGCAAAAGCAGGCGGCGGAATTGTACCGCTTGGCGGTGAAATTGAACAAAGCGGAAGCCACAAGGGCTACGGGTACGGTATGTTCTGCGAAATTTTTACATCTATCCTGTCAATGGGTATTACATCAAATCATACACATATCGGCGGCAAGGGTGGCACCTGTCATGGGTTTATCGCTATCAATCCTGCAGTATTTGGTGATGCAGATGAAATTCGTGAGCACCTTTCAACGCTTCTTTGTGAACTTCGTGAATCACCAAAAGCTGAGGGACAGGAACGCATCTATACTCACGGCGAAAAGGAAGTGTTTGCATATAAGGACAGAATGGAGAACGGAATTGATGTAAATATCAATACTGTTGCAGAAATGGTTGACCTTTGCAAATATCTTGAGATGGACGTTTGCGAATATCTTGGTGAAGAAGCAGAAAAACTTACACTTACACAGAGTACATACGATATGTGACAGGAGGAATAACAGTGGATATTAAAAAAGAAGCGCTAAAAAAACATGAGGAATGGCAAGGGAAAATTGAGGTTATATCAAGAGCCTCTGTTAAAAGCAGAGAACAGTTATCTCTTGCATATACCCCGGGTGTTGCGGAGCCTTGTCTTGTCATTCAAAAGGATATAAATAAATCCTATGAATTGACTCGCAGACATAACTTAGTTGCTGTTATAACCGATGGTTCTGCAGTTTTAGGGCTTGGCGACATTGGCCCTGAGGCGGGTATGCCGGTTATGGAGGGGAAGTGTGCATTATTTAAGGAATTTGCAGATGTTGATGCATTCCCCTTGTGTATAAAGACTCAGGATGTTGACGAACTTGTAAGAACGATTTATCTGCTCTCTGGGTCATTTGGCGGAATCAATCTTGAGGATATTGCGGCACCGAGATGTTTTGAAGTCGAAAAACGTTTGAGAGAAATCTGTGACATTCCGGTATTCCACGACGACCAGCACGGAACGGCAATTGTTGTTGCGGCTGCCATGATTAACGCATTAAAGGTTGTTAAGAAAAATATCGAAGATATTAAAGTCGTTATCAATGGAGCAGGAAGTGCCGGAACTGCAATCGGTATGCATCTTATGAAGATTGGTGTTAAAAATCTTATTATGGTTGACAGGTTTGGTATCATTTGTGAAGGTATGGATGGTTTGACTGATGCCCACAAGGAACTTTCAAAGATTACAAACCGCAAAAAGTTACAGGGAAGTCTCTCTGATGCAATGAAAGGTGCAGACGTGTTCATTGGAGTTTCTGCACCCAATATTGTCTCTGCTGATATGGTAAGCACAATGAACGAAGGCGCTATAATTTTTGCTATGGCAAACCCTGTTCCGGAAATTCTTCCGGATGTTGCGAAAGAGGGAGGGGCGGTAGTTGTCGGAACAGGTCGTTCAGATTACCCTAATCAGATTAACAATGTGGTTGCATTCCCGGGGATTTTCAGAGGTGCTTTGGACGTTCGTGCAAGTGACATCAATGACGAAATGAAACTGGCAGCATCTTATGCTATTGCAGGACTTGTTTCAGATGAGGAACTCAACGCAGATTACATATTACCAATGGCTTTCGATGAGAGAATTGGTAAGACCGTAGCGGCTGCCGTTGCAGATGCAGCAAGAAAGAGCGGTGTTGCAAGAATATAAAAACAAAAAATCAGTTGTTATCTAAAATGTACACGGATTTTATAATGAGTTTGCAAAGCAAACCCAGTGAATTGCACCCATAGGTGTATGATATAGGCAATTCCATTCATATTGCGACAGCACCAGATCATAGCGGTACGCCAATTTATGGCAGAGGTGTTATCCATTCATTTTTTGACCTTATTTGATAGGAGCATAGTGTGGATGTCAAAAAGGAGAAATATTATGAACAGAGAAAAATTCAAGTATAGCGTGGTATTTTTAATAGCGTTTCTCTTCATACCTATTTGTGCAAGTGCTAACATGGTTTGGCCATCTTTATATATTGCAGAAGGTATGAGAAGTTGGTATGTTATATTGATTGGTCTTGTCATAGAGGTAGTATTTGTGAAGTGTTGTATCAAAGCAACCTATCCGAAATCAGTTTTGATTGCATTTGTTATGAATTTAGTGTCTACGGTTTTAGGGGTTGTTGCAATACCGCTGAGTGGTCTTATAGGCGAAGTTTTTATGATTCCTTTTGGCACAGGAACATTTCATCCTACCCATTGGTTGATGAGTTATGTGTTTGCTATACTTTCCAATGTACTTATTGAGGGACTAACTGTAAAACTTATTTTTAAATATCGATTTAAGAAAATGTTTTGGTGGCTTTGTGCAGTTAATGCAATTAGCATTATCGTTTGCATTTTATTTCACGGAATCGCAATGCAAAATATAAAGATTTAGTTGTTAAGTATAAAAATCAATATGAGAGAGTGTGTTTGTTATGGCATTGGTGGATATGTCCATAGAAAAATTGTATGAATATCAGGGGAGTTCTCCTTGCCCCAAGGACTTTGACGAGTATTGGGAAACCGCCCTTTTAGAAGTGAGAAACTTAGACCCGAAAGCAGAGTTTATCAAAAAAGATTTTCCGTCTAAAATTGCGGATATGTACGACCTTTATTTTACCGGCACCAAAGGTGCCAGAATTCATGCCCGGATGGCGGTACCCAAGCAGATAGAAGGCAAAGCACCTGCAACCCTGCTTTTCCATGGTCTGGGTGGTTATTGCGGTGATTGGTGCGGAGCCCTTCTCCGTCAGGCGTCTCAGGGGCATGTGGCTGTGGCGATGGATGTTCGTGGTCAGGGCGGCCTTTCCGAAGATGCTGGTGGTGTGGGCGGTAACACCCAAATGAGCCCGTTTATGAGAGGTATTGACGGAGATAAGCACGACCTTTTGATGCGGGACGTGTACTTAGATACCGTGCAACTTGCTAAAATTGTCATGGGCATTGACTATGTAGACGAAACCCGTGTGGCAAGTGCCGGCGGTTCTCAGGGGGGATGCCTGAGTATTATCTGTGCTTGTCTGGTACCGGAAATTAAAAAATGTGCAGCGTCCTATCCATACCTTTCTGACTTTAAACGAGTGATGAATATGGATTTAAATATCAACGCCTATGATGGATTAAAGCAGTATTTCCGGAACTATGACCCCACCCACGCAAGGGAAGATGCCATTTTTGAGCGGTTGGGTTATATTGATATTCAGAACTTTGCCAAGTGGATGCGAGGGGAACTTTTGATGTTCACCGGAATGATGGACAATATCTGCCCGCCCTCTACCCAGTTTGCAATGTATAACAAGGTGACGTCTAAAAAGAATGTAATCTTTTATCCGGAGTTCGGCCACGAAGCACTTCGGGGTGCAGAAGATACTGTCTTTACCTTTTTAAGCGATTTATAAGATAAAAGTTCCAAAGCCTTTCGTATAGTTTTGGGTTTCAGGTAAAAACTAAAACCATCTGATACGGGAGGTTTTTTTATGGAACAACAAGAAAAAAAGAAAATACTTTGGTACACCTTAGCGTTGATGGCGTTTGCCACAGTCTGGGGGTTTGGAAATGTCATCAACGGCTTTGCGGTCTATGGCGGTCTTCGGTCCATTGTACCATGGGTGTTGGTGTTTGTGTTGTACTTTTTGCCCTATGCCTTGATGGTGGGGGAGTTAGGCTCTGCCTTTCCAAAGGCAGAGGGAGGCGTCAGCGCCTGGATTGGGGAAACCATGGGTGCCCGTATGGCTTTTTATGCCGGTTGGACCTACTGGATTGTCCATATGCCCTATATCTCCCAAAAACCAACTGCGACACTCATTGCCGCAGGTTGGGCACTGTTTGGAGATGGCAGAGTCAGTCAAATCGATCCGGTCTATTTGCAATTAGGTAGTTTGGTGATTTTCTTGGGTGCGCTTTTTCTGGCAAGCCGTGGCGTTTTTTGGATTAAGCGGATTGCTTCTGTGGCAGGAACGTCCATGTTTTTACTGTCTTTGTTATTTATTCTTTTGATGATTGCGGCACCCACGTTGACCAATCATCCGGATCTTGCCAATATCTCCTTTTCAGCGGCAGACTTTCGTCCCGCTTTTGGTATAGATTTTTGGATGAATTTGTCTATCCTGATTTTAGCGGTAGGGGGATGCGAGAAGATTTCCCCTTATGTCAATCAAATGAAAGACCCAAGTAAAGGGTTCCCTCGGGGAATGATTGCCCTCGCTGTCATGGTAATGATTTGTGCCATTTTAGGGACCATTGCCTTGGGAATGTTGGTGGATTCTACGGCAATTCCTGATGATTTTATGACCAATGGCGCCTATTTTGCCTTTCAGAAAGCCGGAGAATTTTATGGACTTGGCAATACGCTGATGATTATTTATGCGGCGGCATTTTTTATTGGGCAGATTGCGGTGATTGTCCTCTCGGTGGATGCACCGCTAAGGATGTTATTGGATACCGGAGACCCCAAATATATTCCACCTGCCTTATTAAAGAAAAACCGTTATGGCAGTTACCAAAACGGATACCTTTTGATTGGGGTATTGGTTAGTATCTTGATTTTATTGCCGGCGTTTGGCATCGGCAGTGTGAATGAGTTGGTGCGGTACCTCATCCGCTTAAATGCCATTTGTATGCCACTGAGATATCTTTGGGTTTTTGCCGCCTATATCGGGATGCGGAAAGCCAAGGAGCCATATCATCCCGCATACCGGTTTGTGAAAAACCGGCATCTTGGAATGGCGATAGGTATCTGGTGTTTTGGATTGACCGCCTTTTCCTGCGGGAGCGGGATTTTTAATGCGGAAACGGGATTTCAACTAATGATGAATATTTTAACTCCTTTTCTCCTATTGGGATTGGGTGTGATTCTGCCTTTCCTTGCCGGTGGCAGAAAATAGAAAGGAGCATTTAAGTGGAAAACGTGAACGAAAAATTATTGGATTTTATCCGCCGTTGTCCCAGTAGTTTTCATACGGTGCAGACGGTGGCAGAACGGTTGGAGGAGGAAGGATATTGTCCTTTGCAAGAATGTAGCACCTGGGAACTGGTTCCCGGTGGGAAGTATTATCTTACCCGTAACCGTTCCTCCCTTCTTGCCTTTCGGGTACCCCAAGGAAAGATGCAGGGCGTTTTGCTCACTGCCAGCCATGGGGAGTCTCCGGCGTTTAAAGTAAAGCCGGATCCGGAAATGGCGGTGGAGTCTGCTTATCTGAAACTCAATACAGAGAAATACGGCGGAATGCTCTATACCAGTTGGCTGGACCGCCCTTTGTCGGTGGCGGGCCGGATTGTGGTAAAAACAAAAGACGGTATCGAAACCCGTCTTGTTAATGTAGATAGGGATTTGTTGGTCATTCCAAACCTTGCCATTCATATGAACCGCAGTGCCAATGAGGGGCTTAATCTCAATCCCCAAAAAGATTTGCTCCCCTTGTTTTCGGATGAAACAGAGAAAGGTGGTTTTTGGGAACTGATTGCTAAAACTGCCGGCATTACCAAAGAGGATATTTTAGGTAGCGACCTGTTTGTGTACTGTCGCTCCCAAGGAACTATCTGGGGTAAGAACGGGGAATTTATCTCCTCTCCCAGACTGGATGACTTACAATGCGTTTATGGAACCTTAGAGGGATTTCTCCGGGCAGAGGAAAAACAATCTATGCCGGTGTATTGTGTCTTTGATAATGAGGAAGTGGGTTCCGGAACCAAGCAAGGTGCCCAGTCTACCTTTTTGCCGGATACCTTGCGCAGAATCTGTATGGCGCTTTCCATAGATGAAGAAAAGTACCTGCAAATGCTTTCCTCCAGTTTTATGCTCTCTGCTGATAATGGCCACGGCCTGCATCCAAACTATCCGGAAAAGACAGACCCTACAAACAGACCCAAACTGGGCGGTGGTATTTTACTGAAATATAACGCCAACCAAAACTACACCACCGATGGCGTTTCGGAGGCGGTGGTGGTTGCCATTTGCGAAAAGGCGGGGGTTCCGGTACAAAAATATGTAAATCCCAGCGATGTTCCCGGCGGTTCTACCTTAGGAAATCTTTCTGCCCGGAAAGTATCCATCAACACGGCCGATATTGGGCTTGCACAACTTTCCATGCATTCTGCGTGGGAGACGGCAAGTAGCAAAGATACCACGTATCTGATAGAGGCAATCCGCGCTTTTTACAGCACGGATTTGGTGGCAAAAACGGACGGTAGCCTGTCCTTTCTATGAACATTTTATTAAAAAATGATTGCAAAAGTTGAAAAGAAACTTTTTTTGTGATATACTGTCTTTGTAGTGGTCTGTGTTCGTGCAGAAAAGTTGAGGTGATTTTTATGAAACGGATCCTGATGATTTTATTGGCGATCAGCGTGCTTTTGTCCGGTTTGTTTTTGCCGGCATATGCTTATGAACCAAGTTTTTGGGCAGAAGATGCGGTAAACGGAGCCATGCGCCTTAGCATTATCTCTGATATATATGCAACGAAGTCTTATCAAAATCCGATTTCCCGTGGTGATTTTGTGAACGTTGCGGTAAACCTTTATGCAACCATCACGGCGGAGAATGTGTCTACCCATTCCAGAAATCCTTTTACCGATACCAGTGACCCGTTCCCCAATATGGCCTATTATGCCGGCCTTGTCAGCGGTGATGGGGAGGGGCATTTCTTCCCGTTGGGTACGTTAACCCGTCAGGAAATGTGTAAGATTATTACCGGACTTTTGGATTCTGCCGGTGTGCTTGGCCCTTACTTCCCGTCAGAACACGTTTTTGATGGTGTGGGTGATGCGAATGAGATTGCATCCTGGGCAAAAAATCACGTGGCCTTTATGCTGGATAATAATTTGATGGCGGGGGATGAAAAAGGTTACTTCCACCCGACAGAGCCTGTAACCAGAGAAGAAGCGGCAATCATTGCCTATCGTTGTTTCATTCGCTACGGACGGGATTTTGACGGAGAAATCAAAACATCCCTTAGACAGACCAAAGATGCCAAAGGCAATACCATTCAGACTTTGGTGAAGACCATTACATTGAAAAATGGTGCAACGGTTGCTCTTGCCAATGCCAATAACCCGGATTCTCAGGGCGGTTCTTCCGGAAACAGCGGCATCTCCGGTGTTGCACCAAGCGGTACGCCTCTTGCCGTCAAGGGTGAGGATGGACTGTATCGTTTAAAAACTTATTCAGAGACCTTAGCCTCCGGTGAGGCAGATGAAAAAGAAGCCCGCATCTTCGGGGATGGTCCCAAATATACCTCTGCCACAGAAGCGGACGCCCATATGAGTGAAGTTACCGTCAAAGTCTGGAAGATGGACAAAGATGAAAAATATGTTCCTTCCACTTTAACCTTCCGGATTAACACCGTGCTGAAAGATGATGTCATTGCTATTTTTGATGAGATTTATAATGCACCGGTGAAAGCACCGCTGAAAGATGTCAATGCCTATGCATGGCGGAACGCCATGTCCAGCGGAACCTATTCCGACCATAACTATGGCACCGCTATTGACTTAAATTATAATGAAAACTATTGTATCTATGCCAGCGGCACCGTGGTGGGAACCTTCTATGACCCCGCAAACTCGGTATATTCTTTCCCCAAAGACGGGGTCGTGGTACAGACCTTTGCAAAATACGGTTGGCTCTGGGGCGGCAACGCTTGGGTCAGCGGCACCGTAGACCATATGCATTTCAGTTATTTAGGTAAATAATACTAAAAAAGCACTTGCAATTGCAAGTGCTTTTTTCTTGGCGTGCCGCAGAAGATTCGAACTCCCGACCTTCTGATCCGTAGTCAGACGCTCTATCCAGCTGAGCTAGCGGCACATATTGAAACAACTATTGCATTATAGCACGTTCTTTAAGAAAAAGCAAGACTTTTTTGAAAAAAATTTAAAACAGTTGTTCAAATAGGAAAACCGCACCACAAGCCGCCGCCGCAACCGCTAAAAGACTCTTTTCCTTGTACGCAAGAAAAGAACCGACCAAAAGCCCTGCCATGGCAGAACCCATACTGTCAGTAGCATAGAGGATATCCGGCAGGGTCATCGCCCCTAAAACTGCATAGGGAACGTATTTTAAAAAGGAACGGATATAAATATTCGTGATATCTTTCCGGAACAAAGTAAGAGGCAATGCCCTGATAATATAAGTGACCAGCGCCATCACAGCAATGGATAAAACTAATCGTTGCACAAGGTTTCCTCCTCTCTTTCCGGGAAGAAAGCGGCACCCAGCGTTGCCGCAACCACCGAACAGATAATAATCACAAACCCGCCGGAAACCTGATTGAGGCCGGGTACCCAACGGAACAAACAACTAAGGACCACCGCCAGAGCGGTAACAAAAAAGATGGGAAAACTCTTTTTGGCAGGAGGAATGATAATGGCAAGAAACATCCCGTAAATGGCAACGCCCAAAGCGGATTGGATTCCGGCAGGAAGAATGCTCCCTGCCACAGCCCCTAAAATGGTTCCCAGGGACCAACCAAGATAAGGGGCGGTAATCAATCCTGCCATATAACGTCTGCCAATCTTCCCGGGCTTTGTGGAGGCCACGGCGAAAACTTCATCGGTAATACCAAAAGAGATAAAGAGTCGGGACAGGGTACCGATTCCTTTTTGCAGTTTTTGAGAAAGGGAGAGGGACATCAGGGCATAACGAATGTTGATAACCAGTTGGGTCAGGGCAATTTCCAAATACCCTGCCATTGCCATAATGGTCTGGATACCCGCCACCTGCCCGGCAGAGGTTAAGTTTGTCATAGAAATCACAATAGCCACCCAAATGGGAATACCCGCCGATACTGCCATAACCCCAAAAGAAAAGGAGACAGAAAGATAGCCAAGCCCAATGGGAATTCCATCTTGAAACCCTTGGCCATAGCGGTTAATAAGCGTATCTTTCATTTCTTTCTCCTTTCTTTTTGTTAAGACAAAATTCGTATGTTTTCACGAAATTTCCTCACAAATAATGTAATATGTCAACAAATTGTAATTTCTTTGTAATTTTTTGTTTTTTTCTATTTACAAAATCGTAATATTATGCTATAATAAATCCATTGAATGAAAAGGGGTGTCCGGTACAATGGTTCAGAACGATTTGGTAAAGATTAAGTCTGATTTGGCAGATAATATAGGAAGTAAGGTTCGCCTTACTGCTAAGAAAGGCAGAAAGCAAGTGGTGACCCGTGAAGGTGTTATTGAAGGTACATATCCCAGTATTTTTATTGTAAAACTGGACACGCCGGATGATTTCCTTGCCAATGACCGTAGAGTTTCTTACAGTTATGCAGACGTATTAACCAAATCGGTAGAATTGATTATCTGTGACCCCACCGAAGAATAAATACAAAAGACTTCTCTTGGGCGGTTGACCTAAGGGAAAAATCGGTTTTGAAATGTGATTTTCCATAAATACGGCAGCAAAAAATTTCGGAATACGTCATATTTCCGGAATTTTTTTCTTTTCCAAACAGTCATTATACACCCGTCTGCGGGAAAAAGCAAGAGGAAAGGAAAAACTCTTGACAAATGCAGGGTTTTGTGGTAGAATATCCCCGTAAAGTTGATATTGGGCATAAGAGTGAGGTTCCACCTCACTCTTTCTATTTAAAGGAGGGTAGATATGGCATATTCTAAGGTAGAGCAGGCGGTGCTTCTTTTGGCGGCGCCCATTGCAGAAAAAGAGGGATGTTTCCTCTATGATGTGGAATATTTAAAAGAGGGCGGCATCTGGTTCTTGCGTGTCTATGCGGATAAAGACGGCGGAATTTCTTTGGATGAGTGTGAGGTCATCAGCCGTGCCCTCAGCGAGGAACTTGACAAAAATGACCCCATTGACCGGAACTATTATTTAGAGGTATCTTCTCCCGGTATTGAGAGAAAACTGAAAACCAAGGAACATTTTGACCGGTATATAGGAGAAACCATTGACCTTGGTCTTTACAAAGCCATTGCCGGCAGCAAGCAACTGACGGGAACCTTAGTTGCCTTTGACGGGCAGGACATTACGGTGGAAGTAAACGGAGAAGAAATCATCATTCCCCAAAAAGATACCACCGTTGTCCATTTACATTTTGAATTTTAATAAACCATTTCATATAGAAAGGATTGATTAGAAAAATGAGTTCTGAATTATTTGAATCATTAGAATTGTTAGAAGAAGAGAAAGGTATCAGCCGTGACGTGATTTTAGATGCCCTGGAAAATGCATTGATTTCTGCGTATCGGAAACACTATGGTGCAGCCCAGGATGTTAGCGTGATTTTTGACGAGAAAACCGGCGGTATCCGGATGATTGCCCGGAAAGAGGTTGTCAAAGAGGTAGAGGATAAAGAAACCCAGATTACCTTAGAAGAGGCAAAACTGATTAACAGCAAGTACAAGGTAGGGGACATTGCAGAATTTGAGGCAACTCCTGCATCTTTCGGCCGTATTGCAGCACAGACTGCCCGTCAGGTGGTATTCCAGAGAATGCACGAGGCGGAAAGAGAAAAAATGGTCAGCGAATATTCTGACAGAGAGAACGATATTGCCAGTGCGGTGGTACGTCGGATTGAACGCCGTAACGTAATGCTGGAAATCGAGAATGCAGAATCTGTTCTGATGCCTAACGAACAAGTTCGTGCCGATAACTACAAAGTAGGAGAACGTTATAAGGTTTTCGTGGTAGAAGTGGCGGACTCTGTCAAAGGGGTTCATCTAGTAGTTTCCCGTTCTCATCCGGGATTGGTGCGTCGTCTTTTAGAGTTGGAAGTACCGGAAATTGATGAGGGTATCATTGAAATTAAAGCCCTCTCCCGTGAGGCGGGTTCCAGAAGTAAGATTGCCGTACATTCCAATAAGGAAAAGATTGACCCGGTAGGTACCTGTATCGGACCTAAGGGTATGCGTGTGCAGGAAGTTATTCGGGAACTTCGTGGTGAAAAAATTGATATTATCAAATACAGCGACAATCCGGCAGAATATGTTTCCAACGCCCTGAGCCCTGCCGACGTTCTTTCCATTGAGGTGGACGAGGATAACCGGATTTGCCGGGTGTTGGTTCCTGCAAGCCAACTTTCTCTTGCCATCGGCAGAGAGGGGCAAAACGTTCGTCTGGCTGCCCGTCTTACCGGCTGGAAGATTGATTTAAGTGCAGCGCCGGAAGGTATGGAAAAAGTAGCAGAAGAAGAGGTAGCAGAAGAAGAATGAAACCGCTGAGAATGTGTATGGTTTGCCGTAATCGGGCAGAAAAAGAGGCGTTGGTTCGGATGGTAAAAAAGCCGGACGGGCGTATTGCTCTTGATGTAGAGGGAAAGATGCCGGGCAGAGGTGCATATCTTTGTAAAAAGAAAGAATGTATAGAGGTCGCCCAGAAAAAGCGGGCATTGGAACGGGCTTTTTCTCAGAAAATAGAACCGGAAGTCTATGACGCTTTGTGGGAGGTAACGGCAGATGAATGCTAAATTCTGCGGAATGTTGGGGCTTGCTATGCGGGCGGGGAACCTTGCCCTTGGCGAAGGCAAAGCATCCGATGTTGTCCGGGACGGAAAGTGTGAACTTTTACTTCTGGTAACCGATGCCGGTCCCAACACCGAAAAAAGGTTTTTGAATATGGCACAGTTTTATCAGGTTTTGGTTCTTCGCCCTTGTGGGAGAGAGGAACTGAGCGGTGCGATAGGAAAACCCGCAGTTGTAGTGGCGGTTACCGATAACGGTTTTGCCAAGCAGTTACAAGCCTTGGCGGAATAAAATTATTTTGACAGAAATTGCGAAAGGAGTGTATCGAATATGGAAAAAATCAGAGGATATGAACTTTCCAAAGCCTTTGGATTTCCCAGCAAGGAAATCGTAAAGGTGTTACATGATTATGGGGTATCTGACAAAAATCATATGAGTGCCCTGACCGAGTATGAATTGGATGTAATTTTCGAATACTATACCCAGAAAAATCAGGTGGCTGATTTTTCAATGTATGACCCTAAGCCGGAAGAAGTTGCGGTGGAAGAAAAACCCGTAAAAAAGGCAAAGAAATCGGAAGAAACGGGGATTGAAACAGAGGTAACCCCGGCAGAACCTCAGGAAATCGGCAGAAAGACCAGAACGGTGGACACCCGTGTCAGCACGGTGGACTTGGACCGCTTGGATGATGAAAAAATGGAAGAGTTAATCCCGGAGAACGTGCGGGATGCCGGCGGTGCCAAAAAGCAAAAGATTAACCAGAAGAAGAAGCAACAACAGGGAAAACAGCAGGGCGAAAAGAATAAAATGATGCAGGAAGAACTGCTGAAAAAGACCGAGAAGAAGAAAAAGGAAGAAAAAATCCATATCTTAATTCCGGAAGAAATTACAGTAGGAGAATTGGCAGAACGGATGCGGAAACCTGCTACTGAAATCATCAAAAAGTTGATGCTTTTGGGAATTATGGCGTCTGTCAACGAAAGCCTGGATTTTGATACTGCATCTTTGATTGCAGAAGAAATGGGCTGTACCTTTGAAAAGGAAATCATCTTAACCGATGAAGAAAAACTTTTCCAGGATGTAGAGGATGCGCCGGAAACCTTAAAACCCCGTGACCCGGTGGTTGTGGTTATGGGTCACGTTGACCATGGTAAAACTTCGTTGCTTGACACCATCCGTAACACCAATGTTAC
>JAZPYU010000166.1:0-30031 GCA_045544295.1 Ructibacterium sp.
TTTCGGCATTCCATAGTGTTCTAAAAGGGCTTTTAAGAACTTATGTCTGTATAGCAAGATTGTGCCTTCTGAGGTGTGCCACCCATAGTCAACCGCTAAATTACGCCGACAAGCGGATAAGGATAACCCCATTAAAGTATAGTTAATTACTGCAATCTGCACAGGTAGGGGGAATGTAGATTTATCTGCAAATGTATTTGTCATTATGGTATAAGTTTTCCCGCAATTTCTGCACTTATATCGGGGTTTTCCATAATCGTCCAATCCGTGTGGCTGATATAATCGGCTTTCACAGTGAGGGCAGGCAGGTTTTAAGCCATACTTATTTATAAAGATTTCATAATCTGTTAGTGGACGGGCTGGTTTTTCTTTTTTCTCGGGTGGTAAAAATTCCTTTAACACCCAAGCCAAGTCTTCTTTTGACAAGGATTTTAACTCACTTTTTAATTCTTTTAGCCTTTTATCTATTTTTGGATATTTTTCCATTAATTTGCTCAAGTGCATACCTATACACCCCCTTTTTTGATACTTATATTATATAAAAGTCCGCAAATATTGTCAAATCGGCATTTATAACAGTTTTTATAAAAGAATGGACATCTTTTATAAAACATCGGCAACTGTTTATAAAAGGGTAGGACAGAAATTATAAAAGATTACGGAAAGAATTATAAAACCTTTATGCTGAAATTATAAAATAATGAAGTAACTTTTATAAAATGTCGGCATTGGTTTTATAAAAAACAAAAGAGATTTTATAAAACTTTTGACAGTTTTTATAAAACCGCTAATATTGTTTATAATGTGTGAAACTTTGCAACACAACCAATTATGCATATAAAAATATCCCTACAATTCAATTTCTCTGCGAGATTTCAACGAAAAGTCGGTTTCACAGAAAATCGAGTTATAGGTTTCCTCTTGTTTTTCGCTTTATCCGTTTCTCCCCGGCAGGGATACCACCGGGAAATCTGTTGGGATAAAAGAACCATCCATGGTGACCGTTTGACGGCAATCCCCACAAAATAGTGCTTTTTCTTGAACCCGGAAAGTTTCTGTCGTTTTCTTTTTTCAGATTTCCAAAGATTTCAGTTGATTTTCCGGACAAGATGCGATATAATGAAAACAGATGATTACTTGCAAAGTTTTTTTGCATTCAGGAGGAGTGTTTTTATGAAAAAGTTAGCCACGATTCTGGTTTTCTGCATTCTTGTAGTCAGCCTGGGTCAAACTATGGTTTTTGCCGACAATGTTGTCATTGGTGAGAAGTTAGTCTTTCAGGAAGGCAATGGCCCGGTCATTATGGATGACCGTTTGATGCTTCCCCTTCGTGCTATTTCCGAGGCATTGGATGCGACAGTATATTGGTTCAACGATGCAAAAAGAATTCAGATTGTTCGTTATGATTCTTTGCTCTCTTTGCAGATTGGTAACAATATGATGGGACGGTACAGCATCTCCGGCGGTCAGGCAAACCTGATTGATAATATCGAAATGGACGTACCTGCCACCATCCAGAATGACCGCACCTATGTTCCGCTCCGTGCCATTTCTGAGGCTTTTGATGCCGAAATCACTTGGGATAACCCCAACCGGACTGCGGTTTTACTTCCCAGCAAGATAACCGAAAATAAAATGAGTCTTTCTAAGATTGCTTCCCAACCCACCGGCACCCTTTGTTCTGCCACCGGTGTTATCAGCCGGGATAGCGCTTCCGGACTTTTCTATATCCGGTCCTTGCAGATGGGAACAAACGGAGATTATGACCGCATTCCTCTTTGCACCCCCACCAAAACATCGATTTCCGATGATACTGATTATGGCGAATACATTTCCGCTTACTGGCAGGAACAATTAGGAAGCGAAAATCCTTCCGGCATTGTAATAAAGTTTACCGGTATTACCCAGTTGATTAACGGCACCACCTATCTGGTAGTTAACAAAACCACCACAGGGATTCAGTCCCTTGGTCACTACGACTTGTATATGGAATCTTTGGGTCTTTCCTATACACCCTTTAACAATATGTTATCTTAATACTTGAAAAAACGCCCCCATCCCCTTGGGAATGGGGGGTTTTCTTCTTTACAACGTGGTTTCCCGGATTTCTTTCCGCACCGCAAGGATATGTCCCGGTGCCACAGAAAGTTCATCAATTCCCATTTGCAAGAACCGTTTTGTGAGAGAGGTATCTGCGCCCAACTCTCCGCAGATACCTACCCATATTCCCTCTTTGTGAGCATTTTTTACCGTCATTGCAATCATACGAAAAACCGCCTCGCTATGAGGTTCAAAAAAACAGTCTATATTGGCGTTCTGTCGGTCAATCGCCATAGTATATTGGGCTAAGTCATTGGTGCCGATACTGAAAAAAGAAAATTCTTTGGCAAGGTCATCGGAAATCATCACCGCCGCCGGGGTTTCTATCATAATCCCCTGTTCCGGCAGAGTATAAGGAATTCCTTCTTGTTTGAGTTCTTCTTCCACTTCTTTGACAATGGCTTTGATTTTTCTCACCTCTGCCATAGATGTTATCATAGGGTACATCACCGCCAAATTTCCAAAATACGCGGCACGGAATATAGCCCGTAACTGGGTTTTAAAAATAGGTGGTTGTGTCAGACAGATACGGATGGCACGAAGCCCCATAGCAGGATTTTCCTCCGGTTCCAACCCAAAATATTCTACCTGTTTGTCCGCACCGATATCCATAGTACGGATGATGGTTTTCTTTCCCGCCATGGTTTCTGCTACTGTTTTATAGACGGCAAACTGTTCTTCCTCGGTGGGAAACTCTTTCCGTTCCAGATAGATAAATTCACTGCGGAAAAGCCCTATCCCCTCTGCATCGTTTTTTAGCACCTGTGCCAAATCCCCGGGGTTTCCAATGTTGGCATAAAGGCGGATTTTCTTTCCGTCTTTGGTGATGGTTTCTTTTCCTTTGAGTTCCTGCATCAACGCTTTTTGCTCCTCTTCTTTTCTTTGCCGGCGTTCCATCTCTTTTAAAAGTTCCGGTGCCGGGTCAATATAAATGGTACCGGTTTTTCCGTCTATAATGGCAAGTTGCCCGTGCAGTTCCGGACACAAAGGCAAATCTGCTCTTACAACGGCAGGAATATTCATCGTCCGTGCTAAAATCGCAGTATGAGAATTGGCAGAACCTTTGGTGGTTACAAAGGCAAGCACCTTATCTTTATCTAATTGCACCGTTTCACTTGGCACCAAATCTTCTGCCACCAAAATCATAGGTTCCCCTTTTTCTTCTGTCCGATTTTCCTTCCCTGTGAGAATACGCAGAAGTCTTTCAGAAATATCCTGCACATCTGCCGCTCTTGCCTGCATATAAGCATCATCCATAGAAGAAAAAATCTGAGAAAAATTTTTTCCGGTTTCTGCCACGGCATACTCTGCATTAACCTGTTGCCGTTCTATCATATGCAACACCGAGTCATTGTAATCTTGGTCACATAGCATCATCTGATGAATTTCAAAAATATTTGCATTGGTTTCCCCCACTTCTATGCAGGCTTTTTCGTAAAGTTCACCAAGTTGCTTCATTGCCTTTTCTTTTGCCTTTCGAAACCGCATCTCCTCTTCGGCAGGGTTCTCTGCCCGAACTCGTTTCACCATTACTTCCGCCTGTTCATACATACGAATTTTCCCGATGGCAATTCCGTGACATACACTTTTCCCGTGATAAACCAACATAGGTTGCTCTCCTTTTGCCTTTATAAATTCTCCCTGAAAAATTTTTGAAGGATAGTCGATGCCTCCGTTTCATCTTCGCCCTCTATGGCAACCCGAACCTCTGCCCCATGGCGAATTCCCATAGACATCACCGAAAAAATTCGTTTGGCATCACCGGTCTTTTCCCCGCAATACAGCGTAATGGTTGAGGCAAACTTTCCCGCCTCTTTGACCAAAAGGCCTGCCGGCCTTGCGTGGATTCCATCGGCATCTTTGATCGTATAGGTAAATTCTTGCATAAAAATCTCCATTCCGCCGCCACACGTCGGCACAAATAATAATTAAATTCTCTTTATACAGTTTGCCGCAAATATAAAAAAATATCCATCCTCCAAACGAAGATGGATATTTTTTGTTTTATTTTTTGATGGTTTTATATAAATCAAAGACCGTTTTGCCTTCTGCCAAACCTTCCGAGAAAGCCGTTGCGCTTCCGGCGGCAATGCCTAAGCAAACTGCACCCGCATAATTTTTTTCTTTCAAAAATCCCGCCAGAAATCCTGCTACCATAGAGTCACCAGCACCGGTGGAGTTCACCAGTTTCCCTTTTGGGGCATCTGTCTGATAAACCGTACCGTCTTCCGCAACCAAAATGGCACCGTCGCCACCCATCGATACCAAAACATTTCTTGCACCTTTTTCTTGTAATGCTTTGGCATAGGTTACTGCCATATTTCGGTCGTTAATCACGGTGTTAAAGATAGCACCCAGTTCGTGATGGTTGGGTTTTATCAAAAAAGGCTGATAAGAAAGGGTGTTGAAAAGCAATTCTTTTTCTGCATCCACCACAAAATCCGCCTTTTTTTCTTTGCATATCTTTGCCAATTCCCGATAAATGGTATCCGGAACGCCTTTGGGAACACTTCCTGCCAAAACCAGTATGTCACCCGCTTGCAGCATCTTTGCTTTTTCCAACAACTGTAAGGTAGCAGATGCAGGGATTGAGGGACCCGGCGCATTCACCTCGGTTTCCTCCGTGGTTTTTAACTTTATATTAATGCGGGTATCCCCTTTAAGAAGTTCCAAAAAGTCTGTCCGGCAGTTCATCTCTTCTAAAACACGGGAAAGTTCCCGTCCGGTAAAACCGGCAGAAAACCCCCATACGATGCTATCAACACCAAGATTTTTTAGCATAATGGAAACGTTGATTCCCTTACCGCCCGGAAGCAGTGTACTTTCGCTCATCCGATTGACCTGCCCTGCTACAAAGCCAGGAACCCGTACCACATAATCAAGCGCCGGATTTAATGTCAGCGTATAAATCATACCGGACTCCTTATAATTCGTTACCGCTACCATCAAACAAAGGTAACCTTTCCAGATAGATAATATCATCACGCTCTGCAGCGTCACCCTCTGCCAGAACCGCCATTTTGCCGGCAACAATACCGCCCACTTCTTCTACCAGTTTTTCCAGTGCTGCCAAAGATTCACCGGTACTGATCACATCATCTACAATCAGGACACGTCTGCCCCGCATAGCCTCTCCTTCTTCCCCGCCGATACAAAGCATCTGCTGACCGGTGGTGGTGATGGAATTCACATAAGTGGTATGCAGATTCTGCATATAAAGTTTGGGGCCTTTCCGGGCAACGATATAATTTTCTGCACCGGTCTGCCGTGCCATTTCGTAAAGGAGAGGAATTCCCTTACATTCTGCGGTCAGCATAATATCAAATTCCGGAGCCTTGGTAAGAAGTGCCTTAGCAGATGCTTTGGTGATTTCCACATCGCCAAACATAATAAACCCTGCAATGTATAAATCGTCATGGACCTTACAAATAGGCAAATCCCGTTTCAGTCCTGCGATTTCCATGGTATAAAACTTCTTATCCATTATAATTCCTCCTGCTTTTTTGCTTCCTGCAAGGCAAGTGCCAACTGTGCCGGGCAAGACGTTCCCCTGCCGCCACAATCAATCTGTGAAAGAAGTTCAATGACTTTATCTACTTCCATCCCGTTGGCAAGAGCGGCTACCCCTTGGGTATTGCCATTACAACCGGAAATGAATTTGATATTCTGCACCGTCTTGCCGTCTGTCTCAAACTGAATTTCCCGGGCACAAACCCCCCGAGTACGATAACTGTATTGTTTCATTTGCATAACCTCCTATGCTCTTTTATTGTAGCATAATACATAAAGCAATGTCAACAAAATATCCCTCGCAAGGCGAGGGATATTTTATAACCAACTTTTTAATTCTTCCATCTTTTCTTGGTCGGGCACAGGCATATCCGCAAAGGGAAATATAATCCCTAAATCATCATATTTTACCTGACAGATTTTCTTAAATGGTAAAAGTTCTATCCCATCCACGTTGGGATGGGTTTCTTGGTATTTTTTCAATGCCGATAAATTCTCTCTATCATCATTGATACCGGGAATAATGACCTGACGCAGCGTAGTGGGGATTTTCTCTTCCTTCAAAAATTCAAGAAAATCTTTTACCGGCTGGAATCCGCAACCCACATAGTTCTGATAATCTTCCTCTTTGGTATATTTGATATCCAAAAGTACCCTGTCGGTAACTGTCAGCAATTTTTTAACGCTTTGGTTTAAAATACTTCCCGAGGTATCCAAACAGGTATGGATGCCTTCTTCCTTGCAAAGACAGAAAACTTCATAGGCAAAGTCCGGTTGCAAAAGGGGTTCTCCGCCGGAAAGGGTAATACCGCCCTTTTCTCCAAAGTAGCCCCGAAACCGCAATGCTTTTTTTACTACTTCTTCCGGCATATATTCTTGACCTATACCCAGTTTCCAAGTGTCCGGATTATGACAGCAACTGCAACGAAGATGACACCCTTGCAGAAAAACCACAAAACGCACACCGGGGCCGTCTACCGTGCCTAAACTTTGGAAAGAATGGATGTTTCCTTTGATCATAAGGCATCGTGGAAGGTCCGGCTGATAACCTCTCTTTGCTGTTCCTTGGAAAGTTTATGGAAGTGTACGGCATAGCCGGAAACACGGATGGACAGGTTAGGATATTCTTCCGGGTTTTCATAGGCTTTCATTAAGGTTTCCCGATTTAACACGTTCACATTGATGTGATGTGCCATCTGAGAAAAATAACCGTCCAACACAGAAACCAGATTTTCTACCCTTGCCTCCGCATCTTTCCCTAATGCTTCCGGGGTGATAGAGAAGGTATTGGAGATACCGTCACGGCAATCCTCATAACAGAGTTTTGCCATGGAATTCAGTGCCGCCAATGCGCCGTTTTCTTCCCGCCCGTGCATGGGGTTTGCTCCGGGGGCAAACGCCTCCCCTGCTTTTCTGCCATCCGGCGTTGCACCGGTGTTTTTGCCATACATCACATTGGAGGTAATGGTCAACACAGACAGAGTATGCACCGCATTCCGATAGGTAGGTGTTTTCCGAAGTTCTTCAATCACTTTCTTTGTCATATCTTTGGCAATCAAATCGACTCTGTCATCATCATTGCCGAATTTTGGAAAATCACCGGTAGTTGTAAAATCTACGATAAATCCATTTTCGTTTTTCACCGGCTGAACATTGGCATATTTGATGGCACTCAAAGAATCTGCCACCACAGAAAGCCCAGCCACCCCAAACGCCATAAACCGACCGACTTCGGTATCGTGAAGTGCCATTTGTATCTTTTCATAAGCATACTTATCGTGCATAAAGTGAATGACGTTCATGGTATTCACATAAAGTTCACTGAGCCATTTGATATAGATATCGTACCGTTCCATGACGGTATCGTAATCCAGTTTATCGCCGTCAAGCACCGGCATCTGCGGACCGATATGCATATCAGAAGTAGCGTCATAACCGCCGTTGATGGCAATAAGCAAAAGTTTTGCCAAATTACAACGGGCGCCAAAGAACTGCATCTGTTTGCCTATCTTCATAGCAGAAACGCAGCAAGCAATGGCATAATCATCCCCATAATCAGGGCGCATAACATCATCATTTTCATACTGAATAGAATCGGTATCAATAGAAACTTTGGCACAGAATTCCTTAAACCCCTGGGGTAGCGCCGTAGACCATAAAACCGTCAGGTTTGGTTCCGGTGCAGAATGCAAGGTATAGAGGGTGTTAAGAATACGGAAGGAGTTCTTGGTAACCAGGGTTCTTCCATCTTCACCCCTACCGCCTACCGCTTCGGTAATCCACATGGGGTCACCGCCGAACAGTTCGTTATATTCCGGGGTTCTGAGATGTCTTGCCATCCGCAATTTGATGACGAAATCGTCCATCAATTCCTGGGCACCTTCTTCGGTCAGGATGCCCTTTTGGATATCCCGCTCCAAATAGATGTCAAAGAAGGTGGATACCCGCCCTAAGGACATTGCCGCGCCATTTTGTTCTTTGATGGCGGCAAGGTAACCAAAGTAGGTCCATTGGATGGCCTCTTTGGCATTCTTTGCCGGCTGACTGATGTCAAAGCCATACGTCTGTGCCATCTCTTTTAAAAATCCTAAAAAGGTCAACTGTTTAGAAATTTCTTCGCTTAAATGAATTTTCCCCGCATCAAAAAGACCCGCATCCAAATTCTTTTTATCTTTAATTTTTTCTTCGATTAACCGGTCAACACCATAAAGAGCAACCCGGCGGTAATCACCAATAATTCTTCCACGGCCATAGGCATCGGGAAGACCGGTGATCACGTGGCACTTTCTTGCTTTCCGCATTTCCTCGGTATAAACCCGATAAACCCCGTCATTGTGGGTACTGCGGTAGCGGAATTCTTCCTCTACCTTATCAGATAATTGATAGCCGTACGCCTTACAGGACTGACGCACCATACGGATACCGCCAAAGGGGTTTACCCCACGCTTTAAAGGTGCATCGGTCTGCAGACCTACGATAATTTCTTTTTCACGGTTGATATAACCGGGGCCATAACCGGTCAGGGTGGAAATGTTTTCGGTATCCACATCCAAAACTCCGCCCTTTTCCCGCTCCTTCGCAAAAAGTTCCTGCACATCTTCCATTAAAGATTGGGTACGGGCAGTTGCCCCTTGTAAAAATCCGGCATCACCGGTATAAGGTGTATAGTTTTTCTGGATAAAATCGCGGACATTGATCTCATCCTGCCAATCGCCGTCGATAAAGCCATTCCAATTCTCGTGTTTCATAATTTCAGCCTCCTTATATCAGCAAAAAACAAAAGAGCAACCCAATAAACATCGGATTGCCCAGACGGCCGACATCATATTTTTTACATCCCATCGCGGTACTCCGCGCAACCCGTCAGTTATGTAAGGTTTGTTTATAGTTTTATTATATCCAAGCCTCTGTTTTTTGTCAACATAAAAAGCCACAAATTCTGTGGCTTTTTTCAATCTTTCTTGGGCACTTTTCAAGGTTTTTATTTACCTTTTAACAATTCCTTTACCTGCCCGATATCTTTGATGTCCACCAGACAGGAAATCTCTGTTTCCGCCGTGGTAATGAGTTTTACAGAAACATTTGCATCAGAAAGGAGCGCAAACAATTCTGCCGCAACACCATACCGGCATCGCATTCCCCTGCCGGATAGAACAACCTTAATATTATTCCCGTTCACATCGGTAGAAATCCCCGCATCCAAGCCCTTAAAAACAGCGGTTGCTCCTATCACATCTCCCAAATTTTCCTGAGGAATGGTAAAGGATAAGGTAAACCGTTTTTTGCAGGATGCCGTCCGGCAAATCATATCCACCGGGACCTGACGGTTTGCCATTTCCCTAAGTATTTTTGCAAGATTCTGTGGTGTATCAGGAATGTTATTGACCGTTACCAAAGCCACATCAGAATGGTAATCAATTCCGGTGACGGTAGAAATCATACAGATTGCCCCCTTATTTTTGGGATGCAATCAAATCCTTCATGGCATAAAGGCCGGGCTTTTGAGAAACCAGAAAACCGGCGGCTTTGACTGCACCCACAGCGAAAACCTCTTTGGAGGTTGCGCTATGTTTGATTTCAATCACCTCGTCGGTTCCGGCAAAAATCACATCGTGTTCACCCACGATGGTACCGCCACGAACAGCATGGATACCGATTTCTCTTTGGTCTCTCTTTTTCCGGACAGAATGCCTGTCATACACATATTCCGCCGGATAAGAAACCGCTCCGTCAATGGCGTCTGCAATGGCAAGAGCAGTGCCGCTGGGAGCGTCCAGTTTCTGATTATGGTGCTTCTCGATAATCTCAATATCAAAGTTCTCTTCTAAAACTTTTGCGGCACGGCAAACCAAGTCAATCAAAAGATTAACCCCCAAGGACATATTGGCAGAGAAAAACAAAGGAATTTTCTTAGCCTCATATTCAATCCGGGAAAGTTGCTCTGCGGATAAACCGGTGGTACAAATCACCGCCGGAATTTGATTTACGACCGCATAATCTAAAAGACTGTCCAGCATAGCAGGATGGGAAAAGTCAATCATCACATCTACTTTTTCCTGCACCTGTGATAAGTCATCATACACAGGGTAGGTGGATTTTTGTTCTGTGTTAATATCAAAACCGGCAGAAATCCTGAGCCCGTCAAAATTCTCTATCGCCCGGGTAACCGCCTGACCCATCTTGCCACCTGCACCGCTTAGTAATATATTTATCATTGGTTTCACCTAACTATTTCAAAAGTCCGTATTCAGTAAGAACACTCTTTAAAGTTGCCAGATTGCTGTCTTCCATATCGCAAAGGGGCATTCTGAGGGGGCCTACGCCAAAGCCCATTAAATTCATGGCAGTCTTAACCGGAATGGGGTTTACCTCAATAAAGAGGGTCCGAACCAGTTTTAAAATCTTAAGGAAATCATCCTTAGAGCCCTTGACATCACCGTCAAAGAACTTTTGACAGATGTTATGGGTTTCTTCCGGCATTATATTTGCCACAACTGAAATAACACCCTGACCACCAATGGATAAAATCGGCACAATGATATCATCGTTGCCTGCATAGACAGCCAAATTGGTTTCCTCGGCCACTCTTGCTGCAAATGCCAAATCGCCAGTTGCTTCCTTTACACCAACAATGTTGGGAATTTTAGAAAGGGTCTTTAAGGTGTCAATGCTAAAACCAAGTCCACCGGTTCTGCCGGGAATATTGTAAAGAATCATCGGAATTTTGATACTCTTTGCAACAGCCTCGGTATGAGCAATCAAACCTTTTTGGGTGGTTTTATTATAGTAAGGTGCCACAAACAAAACTGCGTCTGCACCCACCTCTTCTGCATAAGTACTCAGTTCAATGGCGTGAGCCGTATCATTACTGCCGGTACCTGCAATGACCGGAATCCGCTTTGCTACTTTTTCGATAACAAAGCGCATTACTTCTTTGTGTTCCGGGTCCGGCATAGTGGAAGGTTCTCCTGTTGTACCGCAAACCACAATGGCATCTGTCTTATTGGCAATATGATATTCTACCAACTCTGCAAGTTTGGGATAATTCACACCATTTTCCGTAAAGGGAGTGATAAGCGCTACTGCAGAACCTGTAAAAACTGGGGTTTTCATAAAACTTCTCCTTTCCAATAGGATTTAATCAAAATAACCTTTTGCAGCCAACAATTCTGCCATCAGAACTGCACCGCCGGCTGCACCACGGAGGGTATTGTGGGAAAGACATACAAACTTATAATCATACTGCTTATCTTCCCGCAGACGGCCGATGGAAACTGCCATACCGCCCTCCATGTTCCGGTCCAGTTTGGTCTGGGGCCGGTTGTCTTCTTCAAAATAATTAAGGAACTGTTTGGGCGCAGAGGGGAGTTCCAAATCCTGGGGTTCTCCTTTAAACGCCGCCCAATCTGCCTTAATCTGGTCGATGGTAGGTTTATTCTTAAATCTTACAAACACTGCCGCCATATGGCCATCGGTTGCAGCCACACGAAGACATTGTGCAGTGATGGAAGGCTCGGTAGCGTCTACAATCTTATCCCCGTCAATCTTACCCCAAATCTTTAAGGGTTCGATCTCACTCTTTTCTTCTTCGCCGCCGATGTAGGGAATCACATTATCTACCATTTCCGGCCAAGTTTCAAAAGTTTTGCCGGCACCGGAAATTGCCTGATAGGTACAGGTCAGGGCATCAGTAATGCCATACTTCATCAAAGGATGCAGGGCCGGTACATAACTTTGCAGGGAACAGTTGGACTTTACAGAAATAAAACCACGTTTGGTTCCCAACCGTTTCTTTTGTGCCGCAATGATTTCTGCATGATCCGGATTTATTTCCGGAATAATCATAGGCACATCCGGGGTATGTCTGTGGGCAGAGTTGTTGGAAACAACAGGACATTCTGCCTTGGCATAGGCTTCTTCCAAAGCACGGATTTCGTCTTTCTTCATATCAACAGCACAGAAAACAAAATCTACCTGCGATGCAATTTTTTCAATATCAGCAGTAGCATCCAGTACAACCATATCCTTCACCGAGTCCGGCATAGGAACCTGCATAGCCCAACGGTTACCTACCGCCTCGGTATAAGTTTTGCCGGCGCTTCTGGGAGAAGCCGCAAGAACTTTCAGATTAAACCAGGGATGGTTCTCCATCAGGGTAATAAATCTCTGTCCAACCATACCGGTTGCACCAATGATACCAACGTTATATTCTTTCACAGTATCTTCCTCCTTACGTACGATACAGATTTCTCCATATAAAATTATATGCCAAAACCCCCAATATGTCAAACGTTTTATTGGACAGTTATAATATATTTTGATGTCAGTTTTTTTACAAAATGAACAAAATATTACTAAAAAGTAACAAAACAAAGAATAATCGACAGAATATAAAAAAACACTGGCATTTTCCCCTTTTTTATGATATGATAAAAATAGTATCACACTTTCAGAAAGGTTGTGAAAAAATGAAACGGATTTTTGCAATTTTTTTGCTTTTGATATTCGTCTGTTCCCTGTGTCCGGCAATACCGGTTTTTGCTGATTATTCTTTGCCCCAGTATCTTCGCATTGGTCTTTTGTATGGGAATAGTGCACCAAAGACAGTAACTTTGGAATCGGAAAGCGGATTCCTGTTTGGCAACTATCAGGAAAGAACCTTCCAGGAGGTAGGGGAAACCGCAGAAACCACCTTGGTTATCACACCGGGAGAGGGTTCTGCTTTGACCATCTCCACCGCATCCGGTCAGGTACTGCATACCGACAACGAAAGCATTGGGGTAAAACCCAAGGCTTCCGGTATGTCTCAGGTACTCACCGTGAACAACGTTACTTATCGGGGTGGTATTCACTGCCTGAAAGACGGAGAAAATATAACGGTAGTCAATGTGGTTTTTATGGACCATTATCTCTACGGCGTGATCTCCCGGGAGATGAGCCCCTCCTGGCATAAAGAGGCTTTAAAAGCACAAGCCGTTTGTGCCAGAAACTATGCGGCAAATAATTTAGACAAACACGCTAAGCAAGGCTTTGACCTTTGTTGTAACGTAGACTGTCAGGCATATTCCGGCACCAAAGCAGAAACCGAGGGTTCTTATGCACCGGTGGATGAAACTTCCCGGCAGGTTTTGACCTATGACGGCGAGTTGGCAGAACTTTATTACTCTGCATCTATGGGTGCTGTTACCGAGAATGTAAAAAATGTCTGGGGAAGCAGTTTGCCCTATTTGATTTCTGTGGATAATAGTTTTGAAGACACCGAGAATATTCCCAACGGGGTATGGTCCGGCTTTTTATCCTGCGAAGAAGCCACCACCCTGATGCGGAACAAAGGCTATGACGTAGGAGAAGTGGTAGACATCAACGTTTTAGAATACAGTGAAAACGGGCGGGTTATCAAGATGGAAGTTGCCGGCACCAACGGTTCCAAAATTTTTGAGAGAGAGTCTTGCCGAACCATCTTTAACACGGTAACCAAAAGCCAGATGTTCACCGTTTCCGGCGACAGCAAAAGCGGTGTGCCTGCCTCTGTGAAGATTACCGATGGTGTAGATACCTTAGATAAATCTATGGATCATCTGGTAATCCTCTCTGCTTCCGGACGGAGCAACTTATCCGGCACCACCTTATATGCCAGCAATGGCAAAACCAAAAAAACCTACGAAACCGCCACATCACAGAGCGGGAAAAACACCGGTTTTTACTTCTCCGGCAGCGGTTGGGGGCATGGTGTTGGTATGAGCCAGTACGGTGCCAAAGGTATGGCAGAAGCCGGTTACAGTTACAAAGAAATTCTGCTCCACTATTTTGTGGGCACCAACTTAGAAAACGCTTATTAAACGAAGGTAGATATTATGATGACCACCAAAGATTTTTATTATGACCTTCCCGAAGAACGTATTGCACAGACGCCGCTTACCGACAGAACGGCGTCTAAACTTTTGGTTTTAGGCAAGGAAACGGGTGAAATTACCCATCGGCATTTTCGGGATATTACGGACTATCTCCGTCCCGGGGACTGTCTTGTGATGAACAATACCCGGGTAATTCCTGCCCGTCTTTACGGATGTAAAGAGGGCACGGGCGGTAAAATTGAATTTTTACTGCTGAAACGGATTTCCTTAAATGATTGGGAAGTGATTTTAAAACCGGGAAGAAAAGCAAAGCCGGGAAGCCGATTTGTTTTTGGCGACGGGCTCCTCACCGCTGAGGTCTTAGAAATTATCGAGGACGGAAAGCGGATTGTCCGCTTCTATTATGACGGGGTATGGGAAACCCTTTTAGACAGGCTTGGTGAAATGCCTCTTCCCCCTTATATCAAAGAAAAATTAGAGGACAAAGAGCGTTACCAGACGGTTTATTCTAAAATTGAAGGGTCTGCCGCGGCACCTACCGCAGGGCTTCATTTTACCGAGGAACTTCTTACAAAAATCCGCCAGATGGGTGTGTCCATTGCAGAACTCACCCTACACGTGGGTCTTGGAACCTTCCGTCCGGTTTCGGTGGAAAATGCGGAAGAGCACATTATGCATACCGAGGCATACGAGGTCTCCAAAGAGACAGCAGAAACCATCAACAACGCCCGGAAAAACGGCGGTCGTATCATCGCGGTGGGTACCACTTCGGTGCGAACCTTAGAGACGGTAGCCGAAGAAAGCGGATGGATGAAAGCCGCATCGGGAGAAACTAATATTTTTATCTATCCGGGATATACTTTTAAGGTAGTAGACGCCTTAATCACCAATTTCCATCTGCCGGAATCCACTTTGGTGATGTTGGTTTCCGCATTAGCCGGAAAAGAAAATATTTTAAACGCCTATCAAATTGCCATCCAGGAAAAATATCGGTTTTTCAGTTTTGGAGACGCTATGTTTATTGAATGAGGAGAAAACTATGTTTACACTACACAAACAAAACGGCACCGCACGGCGTGGTGAGTTCCAAACGGTGCACGGAACCATCCAGACGCCGGTCTTTATGAATGTAGGTACTGCCGCCGCCATCAAAGGTGCAGTTACTACCTTGGACTTAAAGGAAATCGGTTGTCAGGTGCAACTTTCCAACACCTATCACTTGCATCTCCGTCCCGGGGACGATGTGGTCAAAGATATGGGCGGTCTGCACAAGTTTATGAATTGGGACAGACCCATCCTTACCGACAGCGGCGGCTTTCAGGTCTTTTCGTTAGCCGGACTGCGGAACATCAAAGAAGAGGGCGTCTATTTTTCCTCTCACATTGACGGCAGAAAGATTTTTATGGGGCCTGAGGAAAGTATGCAAATTCAATCAAACCTTGGCTCTACCATTGCCATGGCGTTTGATGAATGTATTGAAAACCCCTGTGAAAAACCCTATGCAAAAGACTCCATTGCCAGAACCACCCGTTGGCTGAAACGTTGCAAAGAAGAAATGGCACGGCTCAACCAATTAGAAGATACCGTCAATCCAAGCCAAATGCTTTTTGGTATCAATCAGGGAAGCACCTATGATGATTTGCGGATAGAACATATGAAAGAAATTGCAGAACTGGATTTAAACGGCTACGCCATCGGCGGCCTTGCCGTAGGGGAAACCGCAGAGGAAATGTATCGGGTGATTGAAGCGGTGGAACCCTTTATGCCCAAGGACAAACCCCGTTATCTGATGGGGGTTGGAACGCCGGTGAATATCATTGAAGCAGTCGCCCGTGGAGTAGACTTTTTTGACTGTGTGATGCCAAGCAGAAACGCCCGGCACGGTCACCTTTTCACCTCGGAGGGTATTTTAAATATCTTTAATGTGAAGTACGAAAGAGACGACAGTCCCATTGACAAAAACTGTCAATGCCCCACCTGCCAGAACTTCTCCCGCGCCTACCTCCGCCATCTGTTTAAGGCAAAGGAAATGTTAGCGATGCGCCTGGCTGTTATTCATAATTTATACTTCTATAATCATATGATGGAAGAAATCCGGGACGCTTTGGATAACGACAGATTTGATGCTTACCGCAAAGAGAAAGTTCCCGTTTTAGGAAAAAGAATCTAAGAAAAAGGTCTTTTTAGACCTTTTTCCTCGTTATATATGAAAAATATTAAGTTTTTAGCATTTTTTGCTTTAACCCTACCTCATTTTCCGGGGCAAAAGCACCATTAATCCGGTCTTGGGGATGTCAATCCCTTGTCTTGGGATTGTTTTTTCCTCTTGTCAAAGAGGGAAAATTTGTGTATAATAGAAGAAATTTTGACAAAACGAGGTATCACTATGATTGCCATTATTGATTATGGGGCCGGAAACCTGCGCTCCGTCCAAAAAGCCTGTGAAGTTTTAGGGGCAGAAACCATCATCACATCTGACCCTGAGGAAATCTTGAAGGCGGGCCAAGTCATTCTGCCGGGGGTTGGCGCCTTTGGAGATTGTATGCACAGTTTAGACAGCATCGGCCTTACCGATATTGTCCGCAAGGCGGCTACAAGCGGGAAGCCCTTCCTTGGCATCTGTCTTGGAATGCAACTTTTGTTTGAAAGTAGCGAGGAATCTCCCGGCATTAAGGGGCTGGGCATCTTTCCCGGAAAGATTGTGAAAATCCCCAAACAAGAGGGCTATAAAATCCCCCATATGGGTTGGAACTCTTTGACCTTTACCAAGGAATCACCTTTGTTTGAGGGTCTTTCACCGGAACCTTTTGTTTACTTTGTTCACTCTTTTTATGCAGAGCCCCAAGATAGCAGCATTGTAGCGGCAACCACCCATTACTGTGGAGATTTGACCGTTTCTATCAGTCATAACAACATTTTTGCCACCCAGTTCCACCCTGAAAAGAGTGGGGATGTCGGTCTTAAAATCTTAGAAAACTTTATCCGGATGGGAGGAACTGCCTGATGTATGCAAAACGAATCATTCCCTGTCTGGACATTCATAACGGCAGGGTGGTAAAAGGTGTCAACTTTGTCAATCTGCGGGATGCCGGTGACCCGGTAGAAATCGCCAAGGTTTATAACCAGGCAGGTGCCGATGAGTTGGTCTTTTTAGACATCACCGCCACCCACGAAGCCAGAGCCACCGTGGTAGCTTTGGCACGTCGGGTTGCAGAAACCGTCTTTATCCCCTTTACCATTGGCGGGGGTATTAAAACCGTAGAAGATTTCCGGCTGCTTCTTAAAGAGGGCGCAGACAAAATCTCTATTAACTCCTCTGCCATCCGTACCCCAAGGCTCATCAGCGATGCCGCCGATAAATTTGGACGGCAATGTGTGGTTGTGGCCATTGACGCCAAACGCCGTGCCGACAACAGCGGTTGGAATGTCTTTGCCAACGGCGGACGGATTGACACCGGCTTGGATGCCTTGGAATGGGCAATCCAAGCCGACAAAATGGGTGCCGGAGAAATTCTTTTAACTTCTATGGACTGTGACGGAACCAAAGCCGGCTATGACTTAGAACTGACCCGCACCATCTCAGAAAATGTTTCTGTCCCCGTGATTGCCTCCGGTGGTGCCGGAACTATGGCACATTTTAAAGATGCCCTGACCGATGGCAAAGCAGATGCGGCACTTGCCGCCTCTCTCTTCCATTTCAGAGAAATTGAAATTTCCGATTTGAAAGATTACCTACATAAAGAAAACGTTCCTGTAAGATTATAAAAACAAAAGAAAAACGGAGCAGAAATCTGCTCCGTTTTTACTGTCTTTCATCAGTTCTCTTTTTTCTTATCTTTCCCCATACCGGGGCAATAGTTTTGTAGTGCCGGGGTATTTTGCAACTGGTCAAGGGCTTCACCGAAGCGTTGGAAGTGTACTACTTCCCGCTCCCTGAGGAACTTGATAACATCATTCACGTCCGGATCATCGGATACCCGGAGAATGTTATCATAAACCGCGCGGGCTTTTTGTTCGGCTGCCAGGTCCTCTACCAAATCTGCGATGGGGTCGCCGGAAACAGAGAGGCATGTTGCATCAAAAGGTACACCGGTAGCATTTGCCGGATACACCCCTCTGCCGTGATTCATAAAGTATTGACCAAAGGGACTGTTTTCTATCTCTGTGGTGGTTGCATTCTTTACCAACTGCCGAACGATACTCCCCACAATTTCAAGATGTGCCAGTTCCTCCGTGCCGATATCCGTGAGCAATCCCTTCGTCATTTCGTTTGGCATAGAAAACCGTTGGGACAGATAGCGCAAACTCGCTGCAATTTCACCATTAGGGCCGCCGTATTGGCTCACGATATATTGTGCCAATTTGGGGTTGGTGTTTTTAATATTAACCGGATATTGCAAATGTTTTTGATAATTCCACATAATCTTTTCCCTCCTTTAACCTTTCTCCCAGGGCCAGGGATTATCAAGCCAATCCCAACGCTCTGTATTTTTAGATGCCGCGGCGGTCAGGGGACCATATTTGGATTGATATTCCATCTTTAACCCCTCCGCCTTATCCACCATTTTTCTAAACATCATAATGGCCTCTTTATCATCCGGATGGGTATCCAGATACAAGTTCCAATCATACGCCGCAAAGGCATACGCCTGAATTTTATTGAGCAATGTCATTCTCTCACTCATAACGCCCTACCTCCGGAAAGATTTTATCACCATAAATTTGTTTGCCATAGACCCCAAATGGTTTTGCTAAGATGGGGAAAATAGTTCCTTGTTTCAGCCCTTCTTCCGGGTCAAAAAGATTCCGCATTTCTGCAATCTGCATAGGAACATAGGCATATCCCACCATAGGCATTGCCGCAGGTCGTGTTTCGTTTTGAAAAGGCATAACACTCTTCCTTTCTTTGATACTCGCCATAGCAAAAGTATGGCTATTACCATAATATGCGGACAACTGATTTCGGTGATTTGATAAAAAAGGGGATGTAAAAAAAGCCCAGACCGCAAAAGGGTAGGGTTAAAAAAGACTTGCTTTTTCATATATAACGAAGAAAAAGGTCTAAAAAGACCTTTTTCTTTTTATTTTTTATCTGTTTTGTTTTATATAATCCATCAATGCCGGTATGTCAGGGAAAATTGCCGTTGCGCCTGCTTTTTTTAATTCCTCTTCGCCACGGAACCCCCAGGAGGCACCCAAAGCAGAAATCCCGGCGTTGCCGCCAAGTTCCATATCCACATCAGAATCACCGATGTGCCACACTTCTTCTTTTTCTATCCCCAAATCTTTCATTACTGTTTCCAAAGCCGTGGTATCCGGTTTGCAAGGATAGGCTCCGCCGGAACCAATGATGGCAGAGAAATATTCTCTGCCCAACAACTTATCTACGACTTCCTCTGTCTGACTTTGGGGTTTGTTGGTAATGATTGCAAGTTCCATTCCGCTTTCTTTGAGTTCCTTTAACATTGGCAAGACACCGTCATATGGCACCGTTTCCACACAACAATTCTTGAAATAATCCTCTTGATAAAGTTGGATTAGGGCATTGACTTCTTCCTCTGTGCCATCCGGCAGAGCACGTCGGCAAAGCAGAATCATTCCGTCCCCTACCATACGATAGAAAGCCTCTGTCTCATAGGTTTTTTTGCCCATTTTTTTGAGGGAGCGATTCATAGCCCCTGCAATGTCATAAATAGAATTCACTAAGGTTCCGTCTAAGTCAAACGTGCAAAGTTTTTTCATTTTTCCACCTTTTATTCTCTCTCGCCAAACAACTGTTTTTCCACTTCTACTGCCATATCGTGTGTAGCATTGGCATCATCGTTATAAGGAATTGCCGTTCCCCAATATAGGTTCTTCCCATCGGGGATACCTAAAATTTCACAAACTTCCGGCAACACATTCATTTCCCGGAAACTCTCAATAGCACCCTGGTATCCCTCTAACTGCAAAAATTCATAAAATTCATCGTCTACAAGGAACACCGGATAGGCACCGGTTAAAAGTTCCATAGAAATTTTAGTACGTACCGCCGCATAGCCCTCTTCCTCACCAATCAAGCCAACACTAATGGCGTGTACCGCAACGGTTTTTTCCCCATCGCCATCAACATCCGGCACAAAAGCAGAAAAATATTCTTCCAGGGCCGCTATTTTGGTTTCGCTCACATATTCTTGGGTATAGAGAGCCATTTCCATATCATAAGAGAGTCTTGTTACCACCGTATAAATGGTATGGGCGATGAGCATAGCCACAATCACCGCACCAATAATCCACCACTTATAGTATAGCCAAATATGTTCTATTTTCTTTTTCAGGGGCAAATGTTTTGCCAGTTCTTTTGCTTCTCTTTTTTGTGCGTCCATCTTTTCACCTCATATGTTTTATGGTTTGGGAATGTTTCCAGATAAATTGCTCCGCCTCCAAAATAATTGGTAAGCATCTCAATATTCTTGGTTGTATCCTCATCCGTTACAACGCCTTTGCCATTTCTTTGGGCCGGCACTAAGAGTCCTGCCGCCGGAATATGAACATCAAGGATAGGGGCACCTACCAAAAGATTTTCTTCCGGAATTCCTTTTCTTGTTACCACAAAGCAACACATCGTATCCGTCAGGATATATCGTAATATCGCAAATGACCTCAGAAATTTATATCACTGATTTCAGGCAAGGCTTAAAATCATTTTACCATAGAAACGCCCCTTTTGCAAGGGTTGTAAAGTTTTTTAAGAAGATGAGGGGAAAATAAAAGCATGGTTGAGAGGGCCGGAACCTTTTCCTAAATCAAGACCAGCCGAAATGGCTTTTGATAAGTATTCTTTTGCTTTTTTCACACTCTCTGCAACCCCAAAACCTTGGGCAAGATTAGATGCAATGGCACTTGACAAAGTACAACCGGTGCCGTGGGTGTTTGGATTATCAATTCTTTTTCCATAAAACCATAAAAAATTACCGTTTTCATATAAAAGGTCGTCTGCATCATAAATGCTATGCCCACCTTTTAACAAAACACTGCACCCATACTTTTCTCCCATATACTTTATCGCTTTAACCATATCATTCTTATTCTGAATCCTCATATTGGCTAAAATTTCTGCTTCCAAAATATTGGGGGTTATCAGTGTTGCCATAGGCAAAAGTTTTGAAGCCAACGTTTTTATGGCATCTTTTTTTATCAAAGAAGCCCCGCTTGTTGCCACCATAACAGGGTCTACAACGATGTTTTTGGCGTGATAATATTGGAGCCTTTCCGCGATGACCTCTATCAACTCGCCGGTTGCTACCATACCGATTTTTAGGCTGTCAGGGAAAATATCTTCAAAGATTGCATCAAGTTGTTCCCCAAGAAAGTCCGGTGTAGAATCTAAAACCGCCCTGACGCCAAGGGTATTTTGTGCAGTTAATGAAGTGATGGCACTCATGGCGTAAACGCCATGCATCGTCATGGTCTTGATATCTGCCTGAATGCCTGCTCCACCGCTGGAATCACTGCCTGCAATAGTAAGTGCTGTTTTCATATTCCCAACTCCCTTATTTTTTCTAAAAGTTCCTCCGTGCTTTTGGGCACATTTTCGGCTTTCCTCATTGCCGATACGATGCAAACGCCGGCAACTGGTATCCCTTTTAAAACATCCATATTATCTTTATTTAGTCCTCCAATAGCATTTACCGGGATAGGAACCGCACCGCAAATATCTTTTAATGTATCCACCGATGTCAACACCGTCTTAACCTTTGTAGTGGTGGGATAAATTGCACCAACACCAAGATAGTCTGCACCTTGCTTATAGGCATCGATTGCCTGCAAAACGGTTTTTGCAGTTGCACCTATTATTTTATCCTCACCCATCAACTTCCTTGCCAACCAAACGGGCATATCACTTTGCCCAACATGGACACCTTCTGCATCTATGCTAAGGGCTACATCCACTCTGTCGTCAATGATAAGCGGAACATCGTATTTTTGTGTTATCTTATGAACCTTTTCGGCAAGGTCCATATATTCTCTTGTGGTCTTTTCTTTTTCCCGAAGTTGCAAAAGGGTTGCACCGCCTTTTAGGGCTTCTTCTACGCGGAAAAGAAACTCTTCTTCGGAAAATCCGGTACTGTCAGTGATAAAATATAATCTTGTGTTTAACTGTTTCATCGCCGTTCCTCCATATTCAAATACCTTTGTATTTCTTCTCTTGTGAGGGTTGAAATTCTATCCATCAAATGCACCATAAAACTTCCACTTCCGCGATCCGTTTTGGAAAGTTCTCCGCAAATTCCAAAATAACAACAGGCAGATACACTCGCATCCATAGGATTGGTAATTGCCATAAATGTGGTACACAAAGCCCCCAGCATACACCCTGTCCCTGTAACAGAGGCAAGGGACGGGGTTCCATTTTTCACATACACTACTTTTTTCCCATCGGTTATCACATCGGTTTTCCCCGTTGCCAAAATCACGGTTTGGTATTTTTCTGCCAGTTCTATGGCGGTCTTGGTGATATCCTCTGTATGCACCAAAGGGTCGGCATCCACGCCCGGAGAAACATATGTTTCATCCTGCAACGCCTTGATTTCCGAATAATTCCCCTTTATAACGGAGGGGACAGACCTTGTAAGCAGGCTTCCAACATACTCCCGCCGGAATTTGGAACACGCTACCCCAACAGCATCCAATAAAACGGGGATATTTCTTTCTTTTGCCGCTTCCATAGAAAGAACCATAGATTGCATTCTTGCATCGGTGATATTTCCCACGTTCAGCATCAGGGCATCCGAGGCATTCGTTATTTCGCAAACTTCCTTTGGGTGTTCTGCCATCATTGGTCTTGCACCAACCGAGAGTATGACATTGGCGCATTGATGGATGGATATTGAGTTTGTAATACAATGAATAAGCGGACTCTCTTTCTTTACCAAATCCCTTATTCCGCAAATTTTATCTATCATCTTTTTTCATCTTCCTCCAAACATAATATACGATTGCCACAAAGATACAAATCGCAAGAGACAGATACGACAACGTATGAAATACCGGTGATGTAAGTTTGAATATTTCCGACGATAATTCAATCACAACAAAAAGGATGGCACCAAATGCCGCAATGACCAAGGTATTGGAAAGCAGGGTACTTTTATCCGGATAAGTTTTTGATACAAGCATACCTTGTATTTGAACAAGCATCCCATTATCGGCAAGTTTGCGCAAAAACACGTAGGCTATGCTACCGCCAATCAGCGTTCCGCAAACGAATGACGGAACATAAAACAAAAGACTCAGACCTTCCTTACCCCAAAGGAAAGTCATCACCGGATAGGAAACCATAGCACCAATGATGCCCGTTCCGATAATTTCGCCAAGCACCGCAAAAATGATTTTCCCCTTTGAGATACGATAAAAAACGCCGGATAAAAACGCGCCGAAGATTGCTCCGGTAAGTGCCAACGGCGGTATCCCCATGGTTGCCATACGAATGATGCCAATGAGGGTAGCGCACAAAAGGGAAAACCAGGGTCCTAAGAAAACAGAGCAGACAATGTTGATAAAATGCGCCATCGGACACATCCCCTCTACTCTGAGTATCGGTGATATTACCACACCAAGAGCGATAAGCATAGAAAGTACAACCATTTTCAGTAAGTTTTTTGAATTTGTCATTGAAAATTCCTCTTTTCTTGTTATAATACAAGACAAAAGTCTTGCTCGGTCGAGAATTTATTTTCTCCTCTCACCCCGAAACACGGGTTCCCATCGCAAAATACAAGACAAAAGGCGCTCGCCAGATATCCGCCGATTTTCTCGGTTGTTTTTCACCTCCAATCAAATAAAAAAAGGAGTTACCGATTTGGTAACTCCTACGATTACGTGCTTTTTCCTAAAACTTATGTTCAGGCATCCCTACGTTGGCATTATCCAAATCAGGTTCTCGGTCGAAGGTCACACCTTCCTCTCAGCCTGTACTACAAGCTCCCGTTTCTTATTTATTTTTTATCATTATATCACATTTGTTTTCTTTTTGCAAGGGCTGTAAAGGTTTTTTAAGATAAGAGGAAAACAAACTACCCGCATATACAAAACTATATGCAAATTCAAGCACGTGTCAATTACATCCTCCAATTTTTGTGATATTCTAACTTCGTTGGAGTGATATTTTTGCAAAGCAAAAGTGATATAGAATCCTTTCGGAACAAATATCAAATTATATCACGAAATTTTGAATGTTTCAATGAAACATCGCCTGTAGCGATATGATGTTTTTCGCTTTGCGCAAAATGATGTTGCTCGTTTTACTCGCAATGATGCGATGTTTGCAAATAACATTAGGCGAAGCCGGCATCATTAGTGAAACGGCGTCATTTGCCGTTAGGCAAACATCATTCAAAAAACGCACCTTTGTCGGTAGACAAAAGTGCGTTTTTTGTTGGTGGAGGGAGATGGATTCGAACCATCGAAGCGAGACGCAACAGATTTACAGTCTGCCCCCTTTGGCCACTCGGGAACCCCTCCATATTCAATTCCGTCGCATCGCAGCGACTAAATTAGTATATCATCATTTTGGCTGCTTGTCAATACTTTTCTTGAAAAAAATCATATTTTTTAAGAAAAAAGGAGAACGAAGAATTTCGTTCTCCTTTTTTGTGAAAATTCCTTCATCTTTTGTAGGGACGAGCGTCCTCGACCGTCCGTCATCACGGTCCGTCCAGAGGCCGGACCCTACATTTTGATTAAATCAATCTCTTTTTACGTCTTACTGTACGCTTTCTTCTGTCTCGGTTTCTTCACCGTTTTGAGAATAGTTGGGATATACATCGATATTGTTATACCGTGCCATACCGGTACCGGCAGGCACCAGTTTACCGATAATAACATTCTCTTTCAGGCCAATCAGCGGGTCTTTCTTACCCTTGATCGCCGCGTCGGTCAGAACACGGGTGGTTTCCTGGAAGGAAGCCGCAGACAGGAAGGATTCGGTAGCAAGTGCTGCCTTGGTAATACCCATCAGGACGCTGGACGCTTCTGCGGGTTGCTTACCTTCTGCAATCATCTGTGCATTGATATCTTCCAGTTCAAAGATGCTGATTAAGGAACCGGTGAGCAGACCGGTATCTCCGGATTCTTCTACCTTTACCTTATGCATCATCTGACGAACGATAACTTCAATATGCTTATCGTTGATATCAACACCTTGGAGACGATATACACGCTGTACTTCCTGGATGAAATAGTTCTGCACAGCGGTAGAACCAAGGATATCCAGGATGTCATGGGGATTAAGGGAACCTTCGGTCAACGGGTCACCTGCTTGTACTGCCTGTTCGTCCCGAACTTTGATTCTGGAACCAAAAGGAATCAGGTAGGTTGCAGTTTCACCGGTTTCGTTATTGGTAATAATAACCTCACGCTTGTTGTTGGTTTCCGCAATCCGGGCAATACCGGAAATTTCAGCGATGATAGCAACGCCCTTAGGCTTTCTTGCTTCAAACAATTCTTCCACACGGGGGAGACCCTGGGTAATATCGTCACCTGCGACACCGCCGGCGTGGAAGGTTCTCATGGTCAACTGGGTACCGGGTTCACCGATGGACTGTGCCGCAATGATACCAACAGTTTCACCCACATCAACCGGTCTGCCGGTTGCAAGGTTGTGACCGTAACATTTTGCACAGACACCCACTTTACTACGACACTTCACAACGGAACGAATCTTCACTTCCTGGATACCGGCGTCTACAATCGCCTTAGCCTGGTCAGCGGTAATCATTTCGTTCTCAAATACGATAACTTCACCGGTTTTAGGATGAACGATGTTTTCTGTCACCGCTCTGCCTTCCAACCGGTCAATCATCGGTTCGATGATTTCGTTACCGTCACGGATATCACAAACCACAATACCGTCACGGGTACCACAATCTTCTTCCCGCACGATAACTTCCTGAGATACGTCAACCAAACGACGGGTCAGGTAACCGGAGTCCGCCGTACGGAGCGCGGTATCGGTAAGACCCTTTCTGGCACCGTGGGTAGAAATAAAGTATTCCAGCACGGTCAACCCTTCACGGAAGTTAGAACGAATAGGAATCTCGATGGTACGGCCGGAGGTATCCGCCATCAAACCACGCATTGCGGCAAGCTGACGAATCTGGTTCACACTACCACGCGCACCGGAGTTAGCCATCATATAGATAGGATTGAGTTGTTTCAGGTTTGCCATCAGGGCGTCGGTTACCTTGTTAGAGGTTTCAGACCAAATGCTGATAACATGGCGATAACGTTCTTCGTCGGTCAAGAAACCACGGCGATATTTCCGGGTAACTTGGTCGATACGTTCTTCTGCTTCTTTTAAGTATTCTTTCTTAGCTTCCGGAATCTGCATATCGTCTACGCAGACGGTGATAGCACCAATCGTAGAATACTTATAACCCATAGCCTTTACATCATCAAGGAGAGTTGCCGTTTCGGTAATACCATGCTTTTTGATACTTGCGTTAATGATTTTACCCAGCAACTTCTTATCAACACCGGGTTCTACATTATCGTTGATAGCCTCTTTGACTGCCGGTTTTTTCAGAACATTGTCACCGATTTCCAAATCCAAAGCATTTTCCGGATTGGTTCTGTCCACAAAACCTAAATCCTGAGGAATCTTATCGTTGAAAATCAAACGGCCAACGGTGGCGTCAATCAGTTTGGTCTGTTCTATACCATTCACCATACCGGTTTTTCGAACCTTAATGGGGGCGTGGAGACCTACTGCATCATTCTGATAAGCCAATACCGCTTCATCATAAGAGCCAAACACCTTGCCGGTACCGATTTCGGTATCGTCTTTCAAGGTCAGGTAATAACTACCAAGAACCATATCCTGGGTAGGAACGGTAACAGGTTTACCATCCTGAGGCTTAATCAGGTTGTTAGCGGAAAGCATTAAGAAACGTGCTTCTGCCTGTGCTTCTGCGGACAAGGGAAGGTGAACCGCCATCTGGTCACCGTCGAAGTCCGCGTTAAATGCGGTACAAACCAGCGGATGCAGTTTCAGTGCTTTACCTTCTACCAGCACCGGCTCAAACGCCTGAATACCCAATCTGTGCAGGGTTGGTGCACGGTTTAAGAGAACCGGATGTTCAGAAATAACATCTTCCAAAACATCCCAGACTTCCGGACGAACCCGCTCTACCATCCGCTTTGCGGATTTGATATTGTGAGCCATACCGTCAGCCACTAATTTCTTCATAACAAAAGGTTTAAAGAGTTCCAGCGCCATCTTCTTAGGCAGACCGCACTGATAAATCTTCAGTTCCGGACCTACGACGATAACGGAACGGCCGGAGTAGTCAACACGCTTACCAAGTAAGTTCTGACGGAAACGCCCCTGTTTACCCTTTAACATATCGGAAAGAGATTTCAGGGGGCGGTTACCGGGACCGGTAACCGGACGACCACGACGACCATTGTCAATCAAGGCGTCTACCGCTTCCTGCAACATTCTCTTTTCGTTTCTTACAATGATTTCCGGAGCGCCTAAATCAAGAAGTCTCTTTAAGCGGTTGTTCCGGTTGATAACCCGGCGATATAAATCGTTTAGGTCAGAGGTGGCAAATCTGCCACCATCTAACTGTACCATAGGACGGATTTCCGGAGGGATAACCGGAATAACAGATAAAATCATCCATTCAGGCTTATTGCCGGACTTCCGGAAGGCTTCTACCACTTCAAGACGGCGAACGGTTCTGATTTTCTTTTGACCCTTTGCCCCCTCTAAATCAGCCTTTAATTCCTGATACAGTTCTTCTAAGTCAATGCTTTGGAGCATTTCCAGAACGGCTTCCGCACCGATACCGGCACGGAACATATCCCCGTATTTTTCGTAGTTTTCCCGATATTCTTTCTCGGTGAGGATTTGATTCTTCATCAAAGAAGTCTTACCCGGGTCAATGACTACATAGGCTGCAAAATACAAGACTTTTTCCAGTGCACGGGGAGAAATGTCCAAAATCAAGCCCATCCGGCTGGGGATACCCTTAAAGTACCAGATATGAGAAACCGGTACCGCAAGTTCAATATGGCCCATCCGTTCACGACGAACTTTAGATTTGGTAACTTCAACACCACAGCGGTCACAGACTACGCCCTTATAACGAACGCGCTTATACTTACCACAGTGACACTCCCAGTCTTTTTGCGGACCAAAAATCCGCTCACAAAACAAACCGTCTTTCTCCGGCTTTAAAGTTCTGTAATTGATGGTTTCCGGCTTTTTCACTTCACCGTGGGACCATTCTCTTATTTTTTCGGGCGAAGCAAGTCCGATTTGTATCGCTTCAAAATTCTGATATTCACTCATAACGACCATGCCTTTCCAACTCACAGAGATTTTGCCGCTGTCTGCCGTGAGTTTGGCAGACAGCCTGTTGTTCTAATTTTTTATGCTTTTAGAACAAAACGTCGTCATCATCAAAATCTTCCTCTTCGGCAATATCCTCTAAGGATTCGATGCCTTCTGCATCCAGATAATCACCATCAAATTCCGGTTCTGCGCTAACAGCACTCAAAATATCATCAAGGTCTCCGTCTGCATCTTCATCGTCTCCGCCAAGGATATCCTCTACATCGCTTAACAAATCATCATCCAAATCATCGTCATCATCAACAGGAAGGATATCATCTTCTTCGACGCCGGCGATGTTTACCGGTAAATCATCAGGATCATCGTCCATAGATTCACGCAGAATGATTTCATTGTCATCCTGATCCAGAACTTTAATATCAAGCGCCAGACTCTGGAGTTCTTTTACCAATACTTTAAAGGATTCAGGAACGCCCGGTTCCGGAACATTCTCGCCCTTTACGATAGATTCATAAGTCTTCACACGGCCAACCACGTCATCGGATTTTACGGTCAGGATTTCCTGCAGGGTATAAGCGGCACCATATGCTTCCAGTGCCCAAACTTCCATTTCACCGAAACGCTGTCCACCGAACTGTGCCTTACCACCAAGCGGCTGCTGGGTTACTAAGGAGTAAGGTCCGGTAGAACGGGCGTGAATCTTATCATCAACCAAGTGATGGAGTTTCAAGTAATGCATATAACCAACGGTAACCGGATTATCAAAGGGTTCGCCGGAACGTCCATCATAAAGAATAGTCTTACCGTTTCTGTTATAGCCTGCCTGTTCTAAGGCGTCCATAATATCTTCCTCGTTTGCACCGTCAAACACCGGTGTTGCAATCTTCCAGCCAAGGGCTTTTGCCGCATAACCTAAGTGCACTTCCAATACCTGACCAATATTCATACGGGAAGGTACGCCCAAGGGGTTCAATACAATCTGGAGCGGAGTACCGTCTTCCAAGAAAGGCATATCCTCTTCCGGCAGAACGCGGGAAATAACGCCCTTGTTACCGTGACGACCCGCCATCTTATCACCCACAGAAATCTTTCTCTTCTGGGCAATATAACAACGTACCACCTGATTTACACCGGGAGACAATTCATCCCCGTTAGCACGGGTAAACACCTTAACGTCTACGATGATACCATATTCACCGTGGGGTACACGGAGGGAAGTATCTCTTACTTCACGTGCCTTTTCACCAAAGATAGCACGAAGCAAACGTTCTTCAGCGGTCAGTTCGGTTTCACCCTTAGGCGTCACCTTACCAACCAAGATGTCACCGCTTTCTACCTCGGCACCAATCCGGATAATACCACGTTCATCCAGATTTTTAAGCGCATCTTCACCTACATTAGGAATATCCCGGGTGATTTCTTCCGGTCCAAGTTTGGTATCTCTTGCTTCTACTTCGTATTCTTCAATATGAATAGATGTGTAAACATCATCCTGTACTAATCTTTCACTGAGAAGTACAGCATCCTCGTAGTTGTAACCTTCCCATGTCATGAAACCGATAAGTGGGTTCTTACCAAGAGCCATCTCGCCGTTTGAAGTAGATGGACCGTCAGCGATTACCTGACCTGCTTCTACTCTTTCACCCTTGACAACGATTGGTCTTTGGTTGTAGCAGTTGCTCTGGTTACTACGTAAGAATTTTGTTAATTTATAAGTTTTCTTAAC
>JAZPYU010000167.1:0-1900 GCA_045544295.1 Ructibacterium sp.
CTGGTACGGTTCCGGTCGGTGGTATCTTTGGTGAAGTTGGGAACGGCGTCTACCCCGCCGGCTTCCATCACTTCCCGCTTTCTGTCGGTATAATCTCTGCCTTCTTTGATGGAAGTTAATACATCGGTAAGTTCATCACCCAAAAAGATAGAAACAATGGCAGGGGGAGCCTCTGCGGCACCCAAACGGTGGTCGTTACCTGCGGATGCTACCGTCATTCTCAGCAAATCCTGATATTCGTCTACTGCCTGAATGACGGCACAGAAAAATACCAAAAACCGCAGATTATCGTGGGGTTTCTTGCCCGGTTTTAATAAGTTAATACCAGTATCGGTGGAAACCGACCAGTTATCGTGTTTACCGCTGCCGTTGACGCCGGCAAAAGGCTTTTCGTGGAGTAAACACTTCATGGAATGTTTTTCTGCAATTTTTTTCATCAGTTCCATGGTGAGCTGATTATGGTCTGTGGCCGTATTACCGGGACAGAAAACCGGTGCCAGTTCGTGCTGAGCCGGTGCCGCTTCGTTATGCTTGGTTTTGGCTAAAATGCCAAGTTTCCAAAGTTCCCGGTCCAAATCCCGCATATATTCAGAAACACGGGTTTTTACCACACCAAAATAATGGTCGTCCAGTTCTTGACCCTTAGGGGGCATAGCACCAAGGAGGGTTCTGCCGGTAAAGGTAAGGTCAGGGCGTTTTGCCGCAATCTTACGGTCAATTAAAAAATATTCCTGCTCCGGTCCTACCGTGGTGGAAACCCGTTTCACATCGGTATCCCCCAATAAATGTAAGACCCGTACAGCCTGGGTATTAAGCGCCTCCAAGGAACGCATCAGCGGGGTTTTTTTGTCTAACGCCTCGCCGGTATAAGAACAAAAGATGGTGGGGATACAAAGAATATCATCCTTGATAAAAGCGTTTGCCGTAGGGTCCCAAGCGGTATAGCCCCGTGCCTCAAAAGTAGAGCGCAGACCCCCGGACGGGAAACTGGAAGCGTCCGGTTCACTTTTAATCAATTCCTTGCCGGAAAATTCCATAATAATTTTATCCTGCTCTGCCGGCATAATAAAACTATCGTGCTTTTCTGCGGTTACGCCAGTCATAGGCTGGAACCAATGGGCAAAGTGGGTAACACCCTTTTCCATCGCCCAATCTTTCATGGCATTGGCAACTACATCGGCAACCTCACGGGTTAGAGGAACACCTTCCTCTTTGGTTCGGTGTACCTGCTCATAAACCTCTTTGGGCAGCCGTTCTTGCATTGCAGTATCGTCAAATACCATACAGCCGAATAAATCATAAATATTTTCCAAGGCAAAATCCCCCTTATCCAAAAGTGCATAGAAAGATACTTTATTATAAATCCTTTCCCTTTTTTTGTCAAGAGAACCCGCAGTTTATGTTGAAACCAGTCGATGAAAAAACTTTGCAATTCCCTTTAAAATATGGTAAAATATGGTAAAAAAGAAAAGAAAGGAAGAAATTATGGTTTTAGAATACAAAAGAGAAGCCACCGTGCGGGAAATCAGCCGGAAGAAGGAAAAAGAAGAAAGGGAAAAAAGTCAGAACTTTATCCCCTGCGGAGAATTGCAAAATATTCCCATCAAAAATATTTTTACCAATCCCTATCAGCCAAGGAAGGATTTTGACCAGTCTGCTTTGCAGGATTTGGCGGTTTCTATTATGGAATATGGGTTAATGCAACCCATTACGGTACGGCAAATCAGTCCTTTTGATTATCAGTTGATTGCAGGAGAACGGCGTCTTGCGGCCTGTCAGAAGTTGGGAAAGACCTACATTCCGGCGGTGGTGAAACGGCAACCAGTACCGATAGCGCGGTGTTAGCCTTGGTGGAAAATATCCAGCGGGAAAATTTAAGTTATATGGAAGAGGCGGAGGC
>JAZPYU010000168.1:0-3243 GCA_045544295.1 Ructibacterium sp.
ATGCGTTTACAGAAGTTGCAGCCATTTACCCGATTACTCCTTCTTCCACTATGGCAGAATATGTGGATGAGTGGAGTGCCAAAGGCCAGAAAAACATTTATGGCCAAACCGTAGAAGTTGTAGAGATGCAGTCTGAAGCAGGTGCAGCAGGTGCTGTACACGGTTCTCTGCAGGCTGGTGCAGTGACCACCACCTTTACCGCATCTCAGGGTCTGCTCCTTATGATCCCGAATATGTACAAAATTGCCGGCGAACTCCTGCCCACCGTATTCCACGTAAGTGCAAGAGCCATCGCCGCACACGCACTGAACATCTTCGGTGACCATCAGGACGTTATGGCTTGTCGTCAAACCGGTTTTGCTCTTTTAGCATCCGGTTCCGTACAGGAAACTATGGATTTGGGCGGTGTTGCTCATCTGGCTTCTTTAAAGAGCCGCGTTCCTTTCCTGCACTTCTTTGACGGTTTCCGTACCTCTCACGAACTTCAAAAGATTGAAGTTATGGACTACGAAGACTTAAAGGGTCTGGTTGATCAGGGCGCTTTGAAGGAATTCAGAGATCGTGCATTGAACCCGGAACACCCTGTTCTCCGTGGTACTGCACAAAACGGTGACATCTACTTCCAGGGTAGAGAAGCATGTAACAAGTTCTATGACGCTGTTCCTGACATCGTTGCAGACTACATGAAAGAAATCACCAAGATCACCGGTCGTGAATACAAGCCCTTTAACTACTACGGCGCACCCGATGCTAAGAAAGTTATCGTTGCTATGGGTAGTGTTTGTCAGGCTTTGGAAGAAACCGTTGACTACTTAAATGCAAAAGGCGAGAAGGTTGGTGTTCTGGAAGTTCACCTTTACAGACCTTTCTCTGCAAAATACTTCTTTGATGTAATGCCCAAGACTGTTGAAAAGATTGCAGTTTTAGACAGAACCAAAGAACCCGGTTCCTTAGGTGAACCTCTCTACTTAGACGTTTGCAACCTGTATAAGGATTGCGCAAACGCTCCTACTATCGTAGGCGGTCGTTTCGGTCTTGGTTCTAAGGATACTACTCCCACCCAGTTGGTTGCAGTATTCAACAACTTAGATGCAGCAGAACCCAAGAACGGCTTTACCATTGGTATCTGCGATGACGTTACCGGCCTTTCCTTAGAACTGGGCAAGAGAGTAAACGCTGCTCCTGCAGGTACTACCCGTTGTAAGTTCTGGGGCTTTGGTTCCGACGGTACCGTTGGTGCAAACAAAGACGCCATCAAGATCATCGGTGACAACACCGACCTGTATGCACAGGCTTACTTTGATTATGATTCCAAAAAGTCCGGCGGTGTTACCATGTCTCACTTGAGATTTGGTGAAACCCCCATCAAGTCTACCTACCTCTTGGACGAAGCAGACTACATTGCTTGTCACAAGCCTGCATACGTTTATCAGTATGACATTTTAGACGGCCTTAAAAAGGGTGGTACCTTCCTGCTGAACTGTGTATGGTCTCACGAAGAATTAGATGAAAAACTGCCGGCTAACGTAAAACGTTACATTGCAGAAAATGACATCAACTTCTACACCATCAATGCAGTTGACGTAGCAGTTAAGGTTGGTCTGGGTTCTACCCGTATCAATATGGTTACCCAGAGTGCATTCTTTAAACTGTCTGAGGTTATTCCTTTTGACAAAGCAGTCACCTTAATTAAGGATGCTATCAAGAAGACCTACGGCAAGAAGGGTGACGAAATCGTTAATATGAACTGTGCAGCCGTTGATGGTGCTATTGATGCACTGAAGAAGGTTGACGTTCCTGCTTCCTGGAAAGATGCAGTAGACGCTCCTGCTAACAATGCAGACCGTCCTGACTTCATCACCAGCATTGTTGACCCGGTGAACGGTCAACGTGGTAACAAACTCCCCGTCAGTGTATTCAACGGCCGTGAAGACGGTACCTTTGAAACCGGTACCTCTCGCTACGAGAAGCGTGGTGTTGCCGTTATGGTTCCTGACTGGCAGAAACACACCTGTATCCAATGTAACCAATGTTCTTTGGTATGTCCCCACGCTGCTATCCGTCCTGTATTGGTTAATGCAGATGAAAAGGCTGCTGCACCGGCAGGTTTTGAAACCTTAAAGGCAATCGGTAAGGACTTTGATGGTCTGGAATTCAGAATGCAGGTATCTCCTCTTGACTGTCTGGGCTGTGGCGTTTGTGCTAACGTTTGTCCTGCTCCTAAGGGCAAGGCTCTGGTTATGAAACCCATCGATGAGGTTTCTGCTGCACAAGAACCCAACTGGACCTATGGTATTGAAAAAGTTTCCAACAAAGCAAATCTGGTTGATGTTTCTGCAAACATCAAGAATTCTCAGTTCGCTCTGCCTTACTTAGAATTCTCCGGCGCTTGTGCTGGTTGTGGTGAAACTCCTTACATCAAGTTGATCACCCAACTCTTTGGTGACAGAATGATGGTTGCTAACGCTACCGGTTGTACCTCTATCTGGGGTGGTTCTGCACCTTCTATGCCTTACTGTAAAGACGAAAACGGCAGAGGTCCGGCTTGGGCTAACTCCCTCTTTGAAGATAATGCCGAATTTGGTCTTGGTATGGTATTTGCTAACAAGAAGATCCGCGAAACTCTGGCTGCAAGAATGAATGAGGCTATGGACACAGTTTCTGCTGACCTGGCTGCTGCATTCAAAGAATGGATTGACGCAAAAGATTGCGCTACCGGTTCTAAGGCTGCTGCTGATAAGATCGCTGCTCTCATTAAGGATGCTGATATGAGCAATCCTGCCATCAAAGAAATCGCTGACAGAACTGACTTCCTGGTTAAGCGTTCTCAGTGGGTATTCGGTGGTGACGGCTGGGCATACGATATCGGTTACGGCGGTTTGGACCACGTTATCGCATCCGGCGAGGACATCAACATCTTCGTTGTTGATACCGAAGTTTACTCCAACACCGGCGGTCAGTCTTCTAAGGCTACTCCTACCGCAGCAGTTGCAAAATTCGCAGCTTCCGGTAAGAAGGTTAAGAAGAAAGACCTTGGTATGATTGCTACCACCTATGGTTATGTTTACGTAGCACAGATCGCTCTGGGCGCTAACATGGCACAAGCATTAAAGGCAATCAAAGAAGCAGAAGCATATCCGGGCCCGTCCTTGATCATCGCTTATGCTCCTTGTATCAACCACGGTATCAAGATCGGTATGGCAAACACCATCCTCGAAGAGAAGAAGGCTGTTGACACCGGTT
>JAZPYU010000169.1:0-6429 GCA_045544295.1 Ructibacterium sp.
AGGGTCTAATGAAAGATAAAAGAGGCAGAAATGGTACGTTAAATGGAAACAAAAGAGGTCGTCCACCTAAACTTGATAGAAAAGTCGAAGAAGACTTAATTGCCGAAAATCAGCGTCTTAAAATGGAGATAGAATACTTAAAAAAACTCGATGCCTTAGTTCAGAAAAGAATTCAAAAGGAAGAGAAAAAGCAATAATAGTCGATGAATTAAGGCGTAAATATCCATTAAAAGACTTGTTGCGATTGTCAGGATGAGCACGTAGCACTTTCTATTACTACATACAGCACTCAACCTTAGATAAATACGAGAAAGAAAAGCATGAAATCCAAGATATATTTAATGCTAACAAAGGTAGATATGGTTATCGTAGAATTTTATTTGTACTAAAACAAAGAGGATATTCAATCAACCACAAAACCGTATTAAAATTGATGAATGAGCTTGGCATTAAGGGAAAGCAACACAAAAATGGTAAATATCATTCATACAAAGGTGAAATTGGCAAAGTTGCAGATAATTTACTTAAAAGAGATTTTGCAGCATCAAAACCTTTCGAAAAACTGACAACAGATGTAACTGAATTCAAAGTATGTGATGATAAAGTATATTTGTCTCCTGTAATGGATTTATACAACCGTAAAATCGTATCATACTCAATTTCATTAAGCCCAAATCTGCGGCAAATCCGAGAGATGCTTGCTGGTTTATTCGAAATACTCCCTGATAATGCAAAACCATTGTTTCATTCTGATCAAGGTTGGCAATATCAACATGCAGAATTTCAACGGTTATTACAAGAGCATAACATCACACAAAGTATGTCTCAAAAGGGTAATTGTATGGATAATGGTGCTATGGAAAACTTTTTTGGTAGGCTTAAAGTAGAAATGTTTTATGGCGAAAAGTTTGAAAGCGTAAACGCTTTCATTGATGAATTAAAAAAGTATATCGATTACTACAACAACGAAAGAATTTCTATGAAACTAAAAGGAATGAGTCCGGTGCAATACCGAACTCATTCACAAGCAAGTTAATATTTAATTTTGTCTAAATTTTGGGATTCACTTCATTTTGCAGGGTGAATTTTTTATTGCTTTTTGTCCTAAAAGAGGTTATAATGCTATTATGGATATGAAACAAAACAACAATCATCAATTTTTGCCTATATCGAAAGAAGATATGCACAAGCGGGGGATAGAAACCTTAGATTTTGTGTATGTCATTGGCGATGCCTATGTAGACCATCCCAGTTTCGGTCCTGCTATTATTTCCAGAGTTTTGGAGAGCAAGGGGTATACAATTGGTATCATCGCCCAACCGGATTGGCACACTTGTGAAGATTTTCAGCGGCTTGGCAAACCAAGACTTGGTTTTTTGGTTTCTGCCGGGAATATTGACTCTATGGTCAACCATTACACGGTAGCCAAAAAACGGAGAAATACTGATTTGTATTCTCCGGGTGGAGAAAGTGGTCACAGACCGGATCGTGCTACCATTGTTTATTGTAATCGGATTCGGGAGGCATATGGCAGAAAAACGCCTATCATAATTGGTGGAATTGAAGCAAGTCTTCGGCGTTTTGCTCATTATGATTATTGGAGCGATAAAGTCCGTCGGGGAATTTTGATTGACAGCGGAGCAGATCTTTTGATTTTTGGTATGGGGGAAAGGCAGATTGTTGCCATAGCCGATTTGTTGCAAGATGGCGTGTCTGTTGGGGAAATTAAAGGTGTTCCCGGAACCATGTATCTGGAAAATCAAAAAGAAAAACTTTCCAAAGACTGTGTGGTTGTTGCAGATTATGATGCTATATGCGCAGATAAAAAAGCCTATGCCAAGGCTACGATTAAGCAGTATCAGGAACAAGATGCGCTACGTGGGAAACCCGTAGCTCAAAAGGATAGGGATTTTTATTTGGTACAAAACCCTCCGGCAAAACCGCTTTCTACTGAGGAATTGGATGAAGTTTATGCACTTCCCTTTCAAAGAACATACCATCCTGTCTATGAAGAAAAAGGCGGTATTCCTGCCATAGCAGAGATAGAATTTTCGCTAACCTCTTGCCGTGGTTGTTTTGGTGCTTGTAATTTCTGCGCGCTTGCTTTTCATCAGGGCAGAACTGTCACCAGCAGAAGTCATCAATCTCTTTTGCGTGAGGCAGAACTTTTGACAAGGCTGAAAGGTTTTAAGGGGTATATCCATGATGTGGGCGGTCCAACAGCAAACTTTCGGCAGACGGCTTGTGAAAAACAAAAAGCATATGGTGTTTGTAAGGATAGACAATGTTTGTTCCCAACCCCGTGTAAAAATTTAGAGGTAACCCATAAAGATTATCTTGAACTTTTACGTAAACTGAGAAAAATCAAAGGGGTAAAGCGGGTCTTTGTCCGTTCCGGGATTCGTTATGACTATTTGGTTTATGATAAGGATGAGGAATTTTTTACTGACCTTTGTAAGCACCATATCAGCGGTCAGTTAAAGGTTGCGCCGGAGCACATTTCTGACCATGTGCTAAGATATATGGGAAAACCCGGCAAAGATGTGTATGAAAAGTTTGCGGAAAAGTATTATCGTATCAATGAAAAATTAGGAAAGAAACAGTTTTTGGTTCCCTATTTGATGTCCTCGCATCCGGGCAGTAGGTTAAAAGATGCGATTGCTTTGGCTGAATTCTTACGGGACAATCATTTAAATCCGGAACAGGTACAGGATTTTTATCCTACCCCCGGAAGTATTTCTACTTGTATGTATTACACCGGATTAGACCCCAGAACTATGGAACCGGTTTATATCCCGAAGACTTGGGAAGAAAAACAAATGCAACGGGCATTATTACAATATAAACGCCCGGAAAATTATAACTTGGTTTATCAGGCGCTCATCAAAGCCGGAAGGCAAGATTTAATCGGTAACGGTGCTAAATGTCTGATACCTGAAAAAAGAAAAGGAGATAGAAAAGATGGCAGAATTATTGAGCGGAAAGGTAGTTTCCGCAAGAGTCAAGGAAGAGTTAAAGGCAGAAGTAGCACGCCTGACAGCGGCAGGAACAAAGCCGGGTCTGGCCGTGGTCATCGTAGGTGATGATTCTGCTTCCAAGGTTTATGTAGCAAATAAAGAAAAGGCTTGTGCAGAACTTGATATGTATTCTGAAAAATATGCCTTGCCGGAAAATACCACAGAGGAAGAATTGATTGCTTTGATTGATGAACTTAATGAAAAGCCGGAAATTCATGGTATTTTGGTACAACTGCCGCTGCCGAAACATTTGGATGATAAAACCATTATCAATCGAATCCGTCCTGAAAAGGATGTGGATGCATTCCATCCGGTAAACGTAGGTAAAATTATGATTGGGGATTTTGATTTTGTTCCCTGTACCCCTGCTGGCGTGATGGAACTCATTCACGAAAGCGGCGTATCGGTAAAAGGGAAAGAATGTGTGGTGATAGGCAGAAGCAATATCGTAGGAAAACCTATGTCTATGCTTTTGCTTCACGAACACGGAACGGTCACCATTTGTCATTCCAGAACCCAGGATTTAAAAGAAGTGACCAAAAGAGCGGATATTTTGGTTGCTGCGGTAGGAATTCCCAAATTTGTGAAAGCGGATATGGTAAAACCCGGAGCGGTGGTTATTGATGTTGGTATGGATAGGGACGAAAATGGCAAACTTTGCGGTGATGTCGATTTTGCAGAAGTAGAACCCATTGCAGGTGCAATTACCCCGGTTCCCGGTGGTGTTGGACCTATGACCATTTCCATGCTGATGAAAAATACATTAACCGCGGCAAAACGTGCCCACGAAAAGAAGTAGAACACAAAAAAGAGCCGAAAGGCTCTTTTTTTGTGTTTTTCAAGTAATTATTCTACGGTCACAGATTTTGCCAGGTTTCTTGGTTTATCAATGTCCAGACTTTTTAAGGAAGCCACATAGTAAGCAAAGAGTTGAAGAGGAACAATCATTTGTGATGGCACTGTCATAGTACCGCCGCAAGGGAGGGTAAAGATGTGATCCGCAACTTCATCAAAGGGGTGGTGACCCTCTTTAACCAGGACAATAACAACGGCACCTCTGGCTTTGGCTTCCCTGATATTGCTAAGCATTTTATCATATAATGCCTCAATGCCGCAAAGAGCAATAACAAGACTACCTTTTTCAATTAAAGCAATCGGACCGTGTTTTAGTTCCCCTGCGGGATAGGCTTCTGAGTGAATATATGAGATTTCTTTCAACTTTAACGCACCTTCTTGGGCTACGGCGTAATCAAAATTCCTGCCTAAGAAAAACACGTTTTTGGAATTGTAGTGGAGAGCCGCGGTGTGTTGGATTTCTTCTTTGTTTTGTAAGAGTTTCTCAATGTTTTTCGGTAAAAGTTCTAACTCTTTTAAGCAATCGCTGATTTTCCCTTTGGAAAAAACATCTTTTTCTTGGGCAAGATACAAGGTCAAAAGATAGAGGATTGCTAATTGTGTGCTGTATGCTTTGGTAGTTGCAACAGAAATTTCCGGACCTGCCATAGTATATAGAACAAAATCCGATTCCCGGGCAATGGTGCTGCCAACCATATTGACAATTGACAAAATTTTTCCGCCTTTTTTCTTTGCTTCCCGTATGGCGGCGACAGTATCTGCGGTCTCGCCGGATTGACTGATAGCAATCACCAAGGTGTTTTCGTCAATGATTGGTGACATATAGCGGAATTCTGAGGCAACTGCGGGTTCTGTTGGAATTTGCAGAATGGATTCAAAGAGTTGCTTTCCCACAAGGCATACGTGATAAGCACTTCCGCAACCAATCATATAAGTTTTGGTTATGTTACTAAGATGCTCTTTGGAAATAGAAAGGTCAATATGGTTATCTTTTATATGAGGAGAAAGCGTGTTCCAAATCACAGAGGGCTGTTCCATAATTTCTTTTAACATAAAATGTTCATAGCCGCCTTTTTCGGCGTCGTCAAGATTCCAATCAATATGGGATGGTTTCTTTTTAATTTCTTCAAAATCTTGATTGTAAATATGAACTGAGTTTTTTTCTAAGACTGCAATTTCGTGATTTTCTAAAAAATAAACATCCCGGGTATGGCGCAAGAGTGCCGGAATGTCTGAGGCAATAAAATTTTCTCCTTGTCCCAGACCGATTACCAGCGGTGCCTCTTTTTTTATTGCAAATAACGTATCAGGATGGTCAATACAAAGAATGCCCAATGCATAAGAACCTTCAATCTTTGCCGAGACTTTCGCAATGGCTTTTAACATATCCCCCTGATAGTAATATTGAATTAAATGCGCAATGACCTCTGTATCGGTGTCAGAGAGAAAAGAAAAACCTTTTTCTGTCAGGAAACTTCTGAGAAAAAGGTAATTTTCAATAATCCCATTATGCACCACCGCAAAGCGCCCATCGTTACTGCGATGGGGATGTGCATTTAGGTCGGTTGGTTCGCCGTGGGTTGCCCAACGGGTATGACCAATACCGGTTCTTGTTATAATATTTTTTTCGTTTTCTATTTTTTCTTTTAAGGCAGAAAGACGCCCTTTGGTTTTTTTTACAACAATACGGTTCTCGCTCATCACGGCGACACCGGCGGAATCATATCCGCGATATTCTAATTTTTCAAGTCCATGTAAAAGGAAAGGAATCGCTTGTTGATGACCTGTATAACCAACAATTCCGCACATAGGAATCCTCCAATCCGGTATCAAATTCAAGATTTATGCTTGGTATGATACCATTCTTTTTTACTATGATTTAGGATTCCGATTACCCCTGCGGGTATCCAACTAAGGAGATATAGAAGAAAACCAAGTAAATTCAGCAGGAGTTTTCCATTACATTTTTTGTCTTGCATAAGCCCGTAAACTGTTGCAAAAACCATACCCAATAAATAAAAATTCAGCAGGATAAAAGGTAGTGGTATAGTCCAAAACGCTACAAAAGAAAAGGTTGCAATTTTAGAAAGGTGCAAAATGGTAAATACATCAACAAAAAGGAAAAGGAAGAAGGTAAGGGGCATTAGCAAATCGCTCCAAAATCTTAAAAAAGCATTCCATTTTCCCGCAAGAAACAGTTTCCCGCATAAATTGCATTGCACTTCCGTGATACCGCTTGTCCACCGAGCCCTTTGCGGTACAGATGCACTCAGCGTAGTAGGTTTTTCATCGTAAACGATGGCTTTGTGGGCATACGCAACTTTATAAGATGCTAAGGCAAGTTGAGTCGTGTACTCGGTATCTTCTGCAATGGTGGTGGTTTTCCATGGAATGTCCTCCAATAAGGTCTTGGAAAGAGCAAATCCGGTTCCCCCTAATTTTGCGCCAATGCCAAGTCGGTCAAAACCCATTTGCAGTATCCGGTTGGTAATCCAATACCAAACGGAATAGGCATTGGAAACCCAACTGTCATTGGGGTTTTTGCTGTCAATATAAC
>JAZPYU010000170.1:0-5463 GCA_045544295.1 Ructibacterium sp.
GCGGAACCTCCGGTTTGTAAGATTATGGACTATGGAAAACATAAGTTTGAACTTGCAAAGCGGGAGAAGGAGAATCGCAAAAACCAGAAAGTCATCGCTTTAAAGGAAGTTCGGCTCAGTCCAAACATTGACGAGCATGACTATAACACCAAACTCAATCAGGCGATCAAGTTTTTAAAATCCGGTGATAAAGTTAAGGTGTCTGTGCGGTTCCGTGGTCGTGAGATTACCCATAGTTCTTTGGGTAAAGATATTCTGACCCGTTTTCGTGATGAGGCAAGCGAGTTCGGTGCATCCGATAAGGACATCAAAATGGAAGGCCGTAGCATGGCTATGATATTGTCACCCAAAAAGAGTTAGGAATCGGCAGTTTGCTGCCAAACCTATAAAAATGATCAGTATGGAAGGAGAGAAATACTATGCCGAAAATTAAGACACACAAAGGCGCTGCAAAACGTTTTGGTATTACCAAAAGCGGTAAGGTAAAGAGAAGTAAAGCATTCAGAAGCCACATTCTGAACAAGAAGACCACCAAGAGAAAAAGACACCTGAGAAAAGGCGGCTATTTGGCTGCTGCTAATGAGGCAACCATTAAGAGTATGATGCCTTATAAATAAGCCTTACGGTTTATGGTGTTTCTAAACGTGATTTGAGAAAGGAGCTTTTAACATGGCAAGAGTAAAAGGCGCTATGAAGACCCGCGCCAGACATAAAAAAATCTTAAAACTTGCAAAAGGTTACAGAGGCGCAAAGAGCAAACTTTTCAGAACTGCAAATCAGGCAGTTATGAAATCTTTGGCTTATGCGTACAGAGACAGAAAGGCGAAGAAGAGAGAGTTCAGACAACTCTGGATTGCTCGTATCAATGCGGCAACCCGTGCCAATGGTATGAGTTACAGCCAGTTTATGAACGGCCTTAAAAAGCAGGGTATCGAAATGAACAGAAAGATGCTCTCTGAGATTGCAGTCGCTGATCCTGAGGCTTTCAATAAGTTAGTGGACCAGGTACGTTAACCTGAAACAGCATGGAGATTCTTCAGTTGCTAAAACTATATGTTTTAGCCGACTGAAGAATTTCTTTGGTTAAGTGAATAATTTAAAAAACACAGAGTAGGCGCCTATGCGTTAGCCAAAAATTGGCTTACAGTGCCGGCTATACAGGGAGTTGATAGCCGGACGAAGAACGTTTTGTCGCGGTGTGGGCGCCGCATCCCGCTGTTGTACAGAGAGAATACCGACCTGTACGGACAGTGATTTTTAGGGAGGTATTTTCTATGCAGGAAAGATTTGATTTATACTTGGACAACTGCAAGGAAGTGCTGAAAAATCTACTGGCACCCTTTGCAGAAATTTTTTCTATTTTAGGAAATCCCTGGATTAGTTTTTTTCTGATTGCAGGGATATTTATCGTTCTTTTGGGATATTGTATATGCAGAAAAAAATCATCCTTAAAAGAACAGATGCAAAAACCCAAAGTGCTGACGTTATGTGCCCTTTTGATGGCCCTTAATATTGTACTTGGATATTTTACCATTCGTTTCAGTTCTTACCTTAGGGTAGGATTTGGCTTTTTAACTCAACCGATTATCGGTATGCTTTTTGGACCTGTGGTGTGTTGTGTCACCGGTATCTTTCAGGATATTGTTTCTTTGATGCTCAATCCAACCGGGGCGTATATCCCCGCCTATGGATTAAGTGTAGGAATTTCCGGTATTTTTCATGGGTTATTGCTTTATAAAAAGCCGGTAAAATTTTGGCGGGTTTTGTTGGATGTTATGCTGGTGGTTCTGGTAGGTAATATTATTTTAAACTCCATTGCATTAGCCCCTACCGTTGCCAGTGGTTTTGTTGGCATTTTACCGTCCAGAATTTTAAAAAACTTATTGTTATTGCCGATTCAGGCGGTGCTTAATTATTTGGTCTTAAAGTTTGTGCAAAGTCATAAATTATTTCAAGATATTCGATAAGAAGGTGACAGGATGGTAGAGATTACCAGCCGTGACAATAAATTTTTAAAGCAGGTTCGTTCCCTGCAAAACAAAAAATTCAGGCAGAATTTAGGTCTTTACTTTGTAGAGGGCAAACGTATGGTGGAAGAGGCTCTCGGCTATGTTCCGGATCGGGTAGAGGCTTTCTTGGTGTCTGATGTTTTTGCGCAAAAAAATCAGGAATTTTTACATAAACTTGACGAAAGCGGGAAAAACGTATATACTGCCAAAGAAAGATTGTTTCAGGATGTTTGTGATACCGAGACTCCCCAAGGGGTTGCGGCGGTACTCAGGATGCCGGAAGAGGAACAGTCTTTGGATGATAAAGATTTTTTATTGGTGTTAGACGGTGTCTCGGAGCCGGGCAATTTAGGTACCATCATTCGTACCGCAGAGGCTGCCGGTGTAGACGGTGTTTTACTTTTAAAAGGCTGTGCAGACCTTTATAATCCCAAGGTGGTACGTTCTACCATGGGTTCTTTGTTTCGTGTTCCCGTTTTGGTTGGTGTAGAAACTATGGAACTTAAAAAGTATCAGGAAAAAGGTTTTTATCTAACGGCAACTTCTCTTTATGATTCTGTGCCGATTGGTGAGGGTAAAAGGGCAGAAAAGCAGATGCTTGTCATTGGTAGTGAAGCAAGCGGTGTATCAAAGGAGGTTCTTGCCCTATCCAATCAGCGGGTGCGGATTCCTATGGCAGGTAAGGTAGAATCCTTAAATGTTGCCGTTGCTGCGGGAATTGCTATGTATGCCTTTGGCAAAGAATAGGGGGTAAAAATGGACGAGAAACAGTTGCTTTATCGTATTTGGCTTAATGACTGTTGTAACCATGACCCCAAACAAATCCATCGTCTTTTCAAAGAGATTGGAACGCCGGAAGAAATCTTCCGGACAGATTTTCATAAACCGCCTTATTCCAAACTACTAAGAATGGGGCAGAAACTACGGTGGCATCATAATCTGGATGCGGTGGCAAAATTTTTAGAGGAATGCCGTCAGAAAGGGATTTCTCTCATTTCTATCGATGATGAGAATTATCCTAATGGTCTGCGGGAAGTCTTTGACCCGCCTCAAATTTTATATGTGAAGGGTAATGTCCCTGATTTTAATCAGATGCTTGGCGTGGCGGTAGTCGGCACCAGAAAAGGCTCTGAGGAGGGTATCAAATTTTCTAAAAAATTGGGCTATGACTTAGCCGTAAACGGTGCAGTTATTGTTAGTGGTATGGCGGTTGGTATGGATGCGGCATCCCAATGGGGTGCTTTGGAAGCAGGAGGCACCACCATCGCGGTGTTGGCCGGCGGTGTGGATGTGATTTATCCCAAAGAAAACGCCCAACTGTATCGCCATATTCTCACCCATGGTTGCATTGTTTCAGAGCAACCGCCGGGAATGATAGGTAAGAAGCACTTTTATCAGCAAAGAAACCGGATTATGGTCGGTTTATCTCATGCGGTTGCCATTGTAGAGGGCAAGGAAAAGAGCGGAACGGCCATTACCACACGTCTTGCTATGGAATCGCATGCGGATGTCTTTGCTGTCCCGGGAAACCCGATGAATGTTTATGCAGAACTTCCCAATCAACTGCTTCGGGATGGTTGTCCGCCCGTTACAGATGCTTTGGATATCATAGAAGAATACATAGGCAGATATCCGGAAAAACTGGAATATGGAATATCTATAAAGGGAAAACCCATTGTGGGTATAAACCATAAAGAAAAGATAAAAAACGCAGAGGGAGATAAAGCCTCTTTTGAGATGTGGCTGAAACAGAAAGGCTTTTCCCCGGAAGAAGAAAAGATTTTACGATATTTAAAGGATGCGGAACAAGCCGTAACTTTTGATGATATTGCAGAAACCTGCAAAATGGATGCCGGATTGCTTGGCAGTCAGTTAATTATTTTGCAGATGAAGAAGGCCGTTTCCCAGAGTGCAGGCGGTCAATATAGAATAGAAATAGGAGGAGCATAAGATGGCTGAAAAGAAATCTGCCAAAAAACTTGTGATTGTGGAGTCCCCCACCAAGGTGGATTCTGTGAAAAAGTACTTAGGCAGTGGCTATACCATTGAGGCAACCATGGGTCACGTCCGTGATTTGCCAAAGAGTCAACTTGGGGTAGACCTTCAAGGGGATTTTGAACCCAGTTATATTACCATCCGCGGGAAAGGTGATTTAATTTCCAAACTGAAGAAAAAAGCCAAAGCGGCGGATAAAGTTCTTCTGGCAACTGACCCTGACCGCGAGGGTGAAGCCATTTCCTGGCATTTGGCAAACGTTTTGGGCATTGACCCAACCACCAACTGCCGGATTACTTTTAACGAGGTAACCAAGGACGTTGTGAAAGAAGCAGTCAAAGAGGCGCGTCCGATTGATATGAATTTGGTAGATGCTCAACAAAGCCGTCGTGTTCTTGACCGAATTGTGGGTTATCAGATTAGTCCTCTCCTTTGGAAAAAGGTGAAAAAAGGTTTAAGTGCCGGTAGAGTACAGTCTGCGGTTGTACGGATGATTGTGGACAGAGAACGGGAAATCGAAGCCTTTTTGCCGGAAGAATACTGGACCATTGATTTAAAATTGACCAATGATAAAGGGAAACTTCCCTTTGTAGCAAAATTTTACGGGACTGCCGATGGCAAAAAAATGGCTGTTTCTGAGGAAGAAAAAGCCATGGAAGTTACCCGGGCACTGGAAAGTGCAGAATACACTGTAAAATCTGTGGTAAGAAAGGAAAACAAGCGTCGTAGCGCGCCGCCTTTCACCACCAGTACTCTGCAACAGGAAGCCTCCCGGAAACTGAACTTTACTTCAAGAAGAACTATGATAGCCGCACAGCAACTTTATGAAATGGGCTATATCACCTATATGAGAACGGATTCATTGCGGATTTCTCCGGTAGCGCAAAATGAGGCAAGAGATTTTATTGCCAATCAATATGGTGGACCGTTTGTTCCCAAAACTCCGAAAAACTATCGGGCAAAGAAAAGTGCACAGGATGCTCATGAAGCCATCCGTCCTACCTCTTGTTTCAATACCCCGGAACTGTATAAAGAAAAATTAAAGCCGGATTTATATAAACTTTATCGGTTAATCTGGCTTCGGTTTATGGCAAGTCAGATGTCTGATGCGGTACTGGATTCTGTCACCGTAGATGTTACCGCTGGTAAATATCTGGTTCGTGCAACCGGTGCAGAAATCAAGTTTGCCGGTTTTATGACCCTTTATGTAGAAAGTAAGGATGAGGAAGAAGAAAAGGAAAAGAAGATTCCTACCCTGACAGAGGGGCAACCCCTTTTGTTAAAGGAAATCAATCCGGAACAACACTTTACGCAGCCTCCGGCCCGTTATACCGAGGCGTCTTTGGTTAAGGCGATGGAAGAAGAAGGAATCGGCAGACCCAGTACCTATGCCCCCACGCTGGCAACTATTACCTCTGCCCGTGGCTATGTGGCAAGAGATGGCAAGAGTCTGTATCCT
>JAZPYU010000171.1:0-4042 GCA_045544295.1 Ructibacterium sp.
TGACCGAGGCCATGATTGATGGAGCAAGCAGCGATGCAAAGCAAATCCGTTATTATAAGTCCGAACAGGATGTCAATGTTTCTACCGCAGCAATTGATGATGATAATATCGTTATCTATAATGGTAAATTGTTGGGTGCGACTGCTGCTACCAGCAAGTTTAATACTGGTTTGATTCCGCAGATAGGCAATATGGAATTGATTGACAGTGACGCCGATGGAAAATATGACGTTATCAAGATTGAAGAGTATGTTGTTTATTATGTATCCAGCAAGGTTTCTGCCGAATATGCAATTATTGACAACGTGACCAAGACAGATGCTAATACCAAAAAACTGGTTTTGGATGAAGATAACCCTGATTACGAAACGGTTATCGTCAATGCAAGTGGTGCAAAAATTGAGTACAGCGCTATCGGTACAGGTAATGTACTTTGTATTGCAACCAGCAAAAACACCAATGGCGGAGAAATTCTTCGTAAAGTTGTTGTGGTAAATGATAGCATAAAAGGAACCGTTACCGGAACCCGTGGCAATGATGTGATTTTTGTCAATGGTACAGAGTATAATGTCTCTAAAGCCGCACCCTGGCTTAGCGGAATCGGTGACACTCCGGCGCTTCAGGGCACCGGTGTTTTCTGCAGAGATATCAATGGTGACATTGTAGTTTACCAAAAAGATGCAACTGCGGAAAATACGTCTTATGGTTACATCATGAATGAGAGAAAAATCGGCACTTTCGCTGAAGAAGCAGAACTGAACATTTTAACTAACAGCGGTAGCGTTATTGCTGTACGGATTCAGGATAAAGTTCGTATCAATGGTGATGATTACGATATGACGGAGGCGATTGATTTATTAAAAGGGTTAGCAACAGAAGGCCTTCAAAACAAAGATAGCAACGAAAATTTAAGTATTCAGCAATTGATTAAGTTTACCACCAGGACTTCTGACGGCAATGTGGTTCTTGATAAAGTTTATACCGCAACCGAAGCAACTGAGGGTAAGACAATAGAAAGTGATAAACTGTATTTCTATAAACCCATTAACGGAAGTACGGAAATGACCTATAATCGTACGGCTCAAAAATTGGTTAGCGCGTCCGGCACAAGTATTAACGTAGGCTCTGTGGGTACTGTTTTGGCGGTGCCCAAGAATAGAAGTGTAAGAGCGGACTATAAAAAAACCAGTTTAGATTCTCTTTTGAAGGATGGCGATAAAGTTTACGTAGAAGTGTTTGATGTAAGCACAACCAACACACCTAAGGTTCTTGTTTGTTACGGCAAGAACACATCCCGCGCTGCAAACTCTGCTACACCGCTTAGCGTTGTGACCAAGGGGGTAAGCACTCAGATTAATCCTTCCAATCAGGAAGTTATGAGTTATATGGAAGGGCATAAGACGATATCTGGCAATAGCAAAGCAACATTTGCTGAATGGCTTTCTTCCGAGTCTCCCTACCAACCTGTATTAGGTGATATTTTCCGTGCCGGTACTGATAGTAAAGGTTTTGCAAGCGTTAAGCGAGAACACGTTGTTTATAGTTATGAAAACCAGATTGAAAATTACGGCATCAAAGTAGAACCCGGAACGAATTTCTATGATTCAGAATACTCTGTGCTTATGGGTAGCGTTATTGCGGTAGAAGATAATACGATTATGATTTTGCCTGAAAAGATTGGCGCAGAAGCGACACCTGTTATGAGCCTGGACGAGGCAATGACCTTTAATGTCAGCAAGTTTAGTTCTGCCCAGATTCTGCTTTACGATGTTGATAAAAATGGTAAGTTATCTGTAACTGCAACGAATGAATATCAAGGTGTAATCCAAGGATTGATTCCTTACGATGCAGAAACACAATTAACCAATCCTTCCAAAGTGATTGTTTATATGGTGCATGGTCAGATTGTGATGTTTGCAGTTTTAGATGAAACCGAGTAATGTTTGAAATAAAAGTCCGCAGTTTTCAAAACTGCGGACTTTTTTCGCCTTGACAAAGGAATTTTACCGTGATATAATAATTTTCACATCAAAAAAGCAGGCGTAGTTTAGTGGTAAAACATCAGCTTCCCAAGCTGAGGTTGTGGGTTCGATTCCCATCGCCTGCTCCATGAAAAAAGACATCCAACAGGATGTCTTTTTTCAGTTATATTTGTTCCTTTCGGAACAAGTGATATTTACTTCGTAAGTTATATTGCCCTTAGGCAGTGGTATTCGCCTGCGGCGAGTTAAGGAACAAATATAATATAAAACTGCAAACAGAGTTTGCAATAACACTTTTACAGAGTAAAAATAACTTACCGCCACTTTTCTTTCCCTTGCACTTTGGCAGGATGTATGCTATAATGCCATTAAATAATTCAATCGCTTAAACGGTTGGTATCGAATTTGTTAATCAAAGAGGCGAGAAGATGGAAATCAGAAATTTAGTGACATTTATGTATGTGTCAGAACTTGGAAGTTTTACCAAAACAGCAGAGGAATTAGGATATTCCCAATCCACCGTTTCTTTCCAGATTAAGCAACTGGAAGAAGAATTGGGTTGCCTTTTGTTTGAAAGGATTAACCATACCATTACCTTGACAGAGCGGGGCCACGAACTCCTTTTGTACGCCCATCAGGTTCATGACCTGACCGAGGCGTTTAAAGATAGTTTAGAAAGCGGCAGCGAATGTACCGGCAGTATTCATATTGTAACGCCGGACTCTGTTTGCGAAGAAATGATTCACGCTACCTATATTGATTTTCATCAAAAATATCCGGAGATTTTTCTTAAATTCACCACCGCAGATACCGGAGTTATGTTTGAGATGCTGGACCACAATCAGGCGGATGTGATGATAACTTTGGATAACCATGTGTATCAAAGGGATTATGTGATTGCCAAAGAAGAACCTCTTTCTATGCATTTTGTTACCAATGCCAAGTCCCCCTTTGCCAAGAAAAAGAATCTTTCTATCAAAGATATTGTGAAAGAACCCTTTATTTTGACCGAGTATGGTCACGGTTATCGACGGGTTTTCGATAAAGAGTTGGCAAAGCGATCTTTAGAAATTGTTCCTGTGCTTGAAATTGGCAGAACGGATATGATTACCACCATTCTTTCTAAAAGTGAGATGATTTCCTTTTTGCCGGATTTTGTGACAGAGGATATGGTAAAGGCAGGGAAACTTGCTTACATAGATATCTGCGATATGGAAATCGAAATCTGGAAGCAACTGATTTACCATAAAAACAAATGGATGTCTAAGACCTTAAAAACATTTATTGATTATGTAAAAAATACAGAGTTCAAAAATTGATAAAACCCGTAACACTTTAGTGTTAAGGGTTTTTCTTTCGATAGTGCTTTCTATTCCGGTCTTCGGGGTTTCTTCTGCAAAAATCATTTACCCAAGACAAGGTGCAGATAAGGAAGTTAAGGTTAAATATTCTGATAGGGTATTACAACTTTTTCACATCTCCTTTTCAGTGTGCAAAAGAATCATTTTTATTGCTCGGTTCCATCAATGAAGTAATCATAGGAGACCTGAAAAATTTGTTTCAAGGCTTGTAACTCAAAATCTGTTACATATCGTTTATTTGTTTCAATACGTGTAATGACGTTTTTGTCCATATCCATTCCAATTAGTTGCAGTTCTCTTGCCAAATCTCGCTGTGACAGTTTTGCCTTATTTCTAAGAATTTTTAATCTTTCGCCAATAAGATTTTTCCCGTTTGAATTTGTTCGTTGCTTCATTTTATCACCATGTATCATTTTTAGCATTTATTGTATTGATTTTACAAAAAAATATGCTATAATCGGTTGTAAAAATGATATAAAGTTGTTTTTGGTGTTGCCGGCATCAGTCTAAGTAGATAACTATAAAAAAGCCTCGTTGAGGTCTTTTTTTATATGCTTTACTTATCATTTACTTTTCTGAATAAGACTTTGATGTATAAAATTAAAAAAAGCATACAAGATGGAAAAAAGCAGCAATCCTCGAAAAATAGAAGAAGGAGAATAAAGATACCAACGTGGGATTGTGCTAATAAAATAGATA
>JAZPYU010000172.1:0-5117 GCA_045544295.1 Ructibacterium sp.
AGCCTAAAAAAGCAATAGAAAGAAGTGCAGCGGTAACCAAAACAATTGGCATACCTTTTAAAAATTCTGGAATATCGGAACCTTCCAATCGTTCGCGAACTCCAGCAAAAAGGACAATAGCAACCAGAAAACCGATTGCGGCAGAGGTGCCGTAGGTAATGGATTTTAAGAAACTCATCGCAGTACCGGAAAATTTGGTAATATTTTGTATTGCCACACCTAAAACGGCACAGTTGGTTGTAATCAAAGGAAGATAAACGCCAAGAGAATTATAAAGTGCCGGAGCAGACTTTTGTAAAAACATCTCAACAAATTGCACCAAAACCGCAATAACCAAAATAAAGGCAATGGTTTGTAAGTATTCCAGACCAAAGGGGACTAAGAGGTATTCTTGAACAACCCAAGTGAGGGCAGATGCGCAAAGCATAACAAAAATAACTGCAAAACCCATACCGGAAGCGGTTTCTACTTTCTTAGAAACGCCAAGGAAAGGACAAATTCCAAGAAATTGAACCAAAACAAAGTTGTTAATTAAAATCGCACCAACACAGATGGTTAATAACTCAGCAATCACGATTTACACCCTCCTTTGTTTGCTTTTTCATTGTGGCAATGAGATTGATCATAGCCAACAAAATGCCAAGGGTCAAAAATGCACCCGGAGGAAGAATCATAATGGAAACCGGCTGAAAACTTTCGCCAAAGAGCGGAATGCCGGCAAACGTTCCTGCACCTAATATTTCGCGTACTGCCGCAATTAAGGTGAGGGAACAGGTGAAACCAAGCCCCATACCGATTCCGTCAAAAATAGAGGGGGTAATACCGTTTTTGGAAGCAAAGGCCTCGGCTCTTCCTAAAATAATACAGTTTACAACAATCAAGGGTATGTAGATGCCAAGACTTTGGGACAGTGCGGGAAGATAAGCTTTTAAAAGCATTTCTACCACGGTAACAAACCCTGCAATGATAACAATGTAAGAAGCAATACGGATTTTATCTGGGATAAACTTTCGTAAAAGAGAAATAACGAAATTAGAACAAATTAAAACAGCGGTGGTGGAAAGACCCATGCCAATAGCGTCGGTAACGCCGGTAGTAACTGCCAGAGTAGGACACATACCCAAGAAGAGAACGAAGGTAGGATTTTCTTTCAATAACCCATTGAGTAAACTTTTCATCGGAGAATGTTTCATATTAGTTCTCTCCTTTCTCTGCGATATAGGTTGCGGCCTCTAAGGCGGTATTCACGGCTTTGGTTACCGCTTTGGATGTTATTGTAGCACCGGAGATAGCAGCAATTTGATTGCCGGATACCTCGGCATTTTTTATAACTGCAATGCCAGAAGTAAGACCGTTGTATTGTTCGTAAAATCCAGGTTGTTTTGCTTTTGCTCCAAGTCCCGGTGTCTCACTCATACTCATAATTTTAATTTGTCTAACAGCCAAATTTTCATCTATACCGACCATGACGCTAATGTCGCCGCCGTAGCCTTCACTACAAGTGGTACTTACAACAAAGCCACCGGACTTACTGATATTTACAGAGTTTAAAGTTACACCGTTTTCAGAGGGTGTAAAATCTTTGGCATCATATTCCTTAAAACCTTCTGCACCGGGAAGAACTTCTGTCATAGCGATCTCAAAATTCTTTTGGTCATTGGTTTCAATGATAGGTTTTGTAATGCTATTAACAAAAGCAAGAAGCGCGGTTACAACTGCAGAAATCAAAAACAATTTCCAAGTTAAAGTAAAAGTTTCTTTCATTTACGCCACCTCCTTATGGAAAATAGAAGTGCCATAACGACGAGGTGTGGTAATGCGATCGATAAGCGGGGTTGCAATATTCATCAAAAGGATGGAGTAAGAAACACCCTCAGGATAACCGCCCCAGATACGAATCAAAACTGTAATGATACCACAACCGAAACCAAATAAAATCTGACCCTTAGGGGTAAAAGGTGTTGTGGTATAATCAGTTGCCATAAAGAATGCGCCAAGCATCAAACCGCCGGAAAGTATTTGGTAAAGCCAATCACCGGTAAAAAGACCGTTGTGACCGCCAAATATCCATGTTCCGATAGCCACTGTTCCAATAAACACAACCGGAACCCGAAGACGGATAACGCCGGAAGCCAACAAATATGCAGCACCAATCAGAATGGCTAATGTTGAAGTTTCGCCAATACAACCACCGATACCGCCCAAGAATAAATCAAGATAAGAGGGAAGATTTTCCGCTCCTTCTGCATAGGATGCAAGAGGGGTGGCAGAACTAACAACATCTGCGGTATGAACCAAAGGTTCCGGCCAGGTGGTCATTGCAAGAGCCCAGGATGCCAACAAAAATGCCCGGGCACCAAGAGCGGGGTTCATAAAATTATGACCAAGGCCTCCAAAGAACTGTTTTACAACAATAATTGCAAAGAAAGAACCAATGACCGGCATCCAAAGAGGAATTGCTGCGGGTAAATTGAAAGCCAGCAGCATACCGGTAACAACGGCGCTAAAATCAGAAATGGTAATTGGTTTTTTTAAAAGTTTTTGCCAGAGGGCTTCAAATAAAACACAAGATGCAACACAAATAAAAGTGATTAACAATGCGCGGAAACCAAAGACAAAACATCCGGCGAACAAAGCGGGGATTAAGGCGATGGCGACCTGCATCATAATTCTTTGGATAGAATCTCGAGTTGCAATGTGTGGTGAATGGGATACATACATTTTATCTTGCAAAATCATTCCTCCTTACTTTGCTTTGGTCTGTACATTACGCAACTTGAATTTAGCGACTTTAATTTGTTGTACCTGTCGTCTGCGGGAAGGACAAATATAAGCACAACTTCCGCATTCGATACAATCTGTGATGTGTAATCGCTCCAAGGATTCAAAATCATTTTGTCGAGACATTTTATCCAAAAGATTAGGTTGTAAACTCATAGGACAAACGTAAAGACATTTAGAACAACGAACACAAGCAACCTCATTTTCTAAGCGAGCAACTTTTTCGCTAAGAACCAGAACACCAGAAGTGCCCTTAATGACAGGAACTTCTAAGTTTGGTACAGCAGTGCCCATCATCGGCCCGCCCATCAGCACCTTTTTGGGTTCTCCTCTCATTCCACCGGATTGGCGAATTAGATGACGGAAAGGGGTACCGATACGTACCCGATAGTTCATAGGATTTTTTAAAACATCGCCCCCCAACGTTACAATACGCGTGGTAAGAGGGATGCGCAAAACAACTGCTCTTGCGATAGCAGCGGCGGTATCAATGTTTGTTACAATACAACCTGCTTGCCAGGGAAGTTGTCCTGATTTTAGTTTTCTTCCCGTTACCGCATCAATCAACTGTTTTTCTGACCCTTGGGGATATTTTGTCTTTAAAGGAAGAATATGTATCTTTTTATCAGTAAATTCAGCCGCCAGCGCTCGCATATGCGCAATGGCATCCGGTTTGTTATCTTCAATTGCGATAGTACCCTCATTTAAATTAAAGATTTGCAGGATAATTGCAATTCCCGTTAAGACATTTCTGCCATTTTCAAGCATTGCACGATGGTCAGAGGTAAGGTAAGGTTCACATTCTGCACCATTGATAATGACGTGATCAATTTTGGCTTCTTCCGGCGGGGAAAGTTTTACGTGCGTGGGGAAAGTTGCTCCACCCATACCTACAATGCCCGCTTCTTGAATAATTGTAATAATTTCTTTTGCAGAGAGCGCCTTGTAATCCCGCATTGGTAAATCCAAGGCGGGGTCAGTGGTGTCTAAACCATCGTTTTCAATGACAATGCAATCAATCGCAGTGCCGTTAGGATGCAATCTTTTTTCAATCGCTTTTACCTTTCCGGATACCGCCGAATGTATATTCGCAGAAACAAAGCCGGCGGCTTCTGCTATCTTCTGTCCCATTAAAACGGCGTCACCGGTCTTTACACAAGGAACAGCGGGTGCGCCGATATGCTGAGAAAGAGGATAAACAAGTTCCTCCGGCGGAGCCAAGTCTACCACTGGTTTTGCACAAGTATGTTCTTTATGTCCATCGGGGTGAATTCCCCCACGAAAAGTGTGCATCTAAAAACCTCCTTTTAAATGAAAATCCCCATAAAAAAGTTGTTAAAATTTAAACAAAGCGAATGTTAAATTTTTCACGAAATCACGGGGGTTCTGGGCGTTTTTGAACTACATTTTAGTATACCTTTTTTTGTAGATTTTGTCAAGAAAAAAAGACTGTAATTTCAAAAAAAATTACAATCTGAAAAAGTATTTAATTTTATTCTTGTGCCGGGTTGATAAATACCAAATGGCAACACCGGTAAATAAGCCGGTGATAATACCAGAAACCCAAAGAAAAGGTAAGAAAGAAAGAATGGCAGAAGTTTTTGTAATCAAGATAGCCACCCCTATTTGAGCAGTGTTATGTATCAATGCTCCAAATGAACTGATACCCCACAAAAAATCTGTAGAAAATTTTTTCAGTAAAAAAATCTCGGCAAAGAGACAGATAAATCCGCCGGAAGCACTATAAAGCAACATTATGGGGTTACCCATCAAAAGTGCTGAAAGAAAAAGACGTGCAGTTAAAATAAGTATCGCATCGGTTTTGGTTAGAAAGACTAATGCAAACAAGATTACAATATTAGACAGACCGAGTTTGATGCCCGGAATAGGTGTTAATGGAGGAAGTTGTGCTTCCAGTATGAAAATGGTAAGGGAAATGGCTGTGAGAATACTATTTTGCACAAGTCGTTTGGTAGTCATAGGATACCTGCTTTCTATTGGGAAATCAAAATGGATGAGTTGTTGTTAATTTCAATTACTATTTTGTGAGGTAGGCAAACAATCGGAACAATGCCGGAATTGATTTTACCTTGCTTTACACAAGTTTGGTCCGGACAGTTTGCAGAGGAAACAGAGATGCAACCTGGTTCTACCAGAATGACATTTTCATTATTACCGCTTACAATTGGAATGTTATATGGGGTAGAAACAACCGAGAGATCTATCGTTTTGATAAGTGTGCCATCTTGATAAATGTTGGCCACTGTAGCATTTGTCGAAAAAAATGATGGTAAAAGTAGAAGTAGGCTGATAAGTATAAAACTTGATAATATAAA
>JAZPYU010000173.1:0-12764 GCA_045544295.1 Ructibacterium sp.
ATAGAAAGCTATGATAAGGATGTGTTTTTATGCCGTGGGAGTGTAAAACTGTGGAAAAATTAAGAGAAGAATTTGTCAATGCAGCACAAAGCAATATTAACTTCAGTTCTCTATGTCGTGAATTTGGGATCTCGCGAAAAACAGGGTATAAATGGCTCAATAGATATAAAGAAAGCGGTGTATTGTCAGATAAAAACAGACGTCCTAAAACAATAGCCAATCGTACATCTGGTGACATTGAACAAAAAATTTTATCTGTACGAGCTGATAACCCCGGTTGGGGAGCTTCTACAATTCACAAAGTTTTGCAAAACCGCGGTGAAGATAATCTACCATGTATTCGTACTGTTAATAATATTCTTAATCGAAATGGATGTATTTTAAAATCTGAATCGGACAAAAGGCATAAATACATACGATTTCAAAAAGAACATTGTAATGATATGTGGCAAACCGACTTCAAGGGAGATTTTGCTTTAGCTGACGGAAATAGATGTTTCCCATTAGACATCATCGACGACTGTTCACGATATCTAATAAAATTACACCCTGCAACCTCCACTAAAAATATTGTGATTCCAACATTTGAACAAGCGTTTTATGAATATGGCCTTCCCAAATCAGTTTTATCCGATAATGGTGGACAATTTGCAGGATTCAAACAAGGATATACCCAATTTGAAAAATGGTTAATGTGTTTGGATATTCTGCCGATACATTGTCGTATAAAGCATCCGCAAACTCAAGGCAAAATAGAAAGGTTTCATAGAACATTGAACGAGGAATTATTAAAATATAATTCTTTTTGTGATATTCAAGATGCTGAAAATCAAATGACATATTGGCGAGAAAAATATAATCATATACGCCCTCATGAAGCACTTGGTATGCAAACACCTGCTGATGTTTATTCTCCGAGTACTCGAGAATACAATCCTCATATTGCTGCTTTTGAATATAGCGGAGAATACCCCGTACTAAAAGTTAATTGTAAAGGATATATCAGTTTTCATAATCAACGGTTGTATTTTAGTGAAACTATGAGTGGTGAATATATCGAATTTCGTCCGAATCCCATAGGAGATTCAATGTATGCTTGTTTCAGAAATTTTAGAATAGCAGAGTTCGATACAATTTCAGGTACACGAATAAATAGATTTATTGCAAGACTATAAAAGTGTTACCTATGTGCTTGCACAGTTGTTACCTATGTTACTCTTGACAGAGGACGCCGTCCCCTACAATATGATTCTGGTTGATTTCCGCTTTGCTAAATCATAACATCTTTAAAATGCCATCTTTGGGTTGGAACCCTAAGGTTTTGCCTGTAACTTCGCCGTTTTTGAAAACCATCAGGGTGGGGATGCTCATTACCTGAAAACGAATGGCAAGTTCCGGGTCGTTATCCACATTGATTTTGCCGACAACAATCTCCGGATGTTCCTCTGCAATCTCTTCCACAATAGGACCTACCAACTTACAGGGACCGCACCAGTCGGCGTAAAAGTCCACCAGCACCGGTTTTTCATTCTTTAAAACAACGTCATCAAAATTTTCTTTGGTGATTTTTAAAAGTGACATCAATTTTCCTCCTTAGTCTTTGGTTTTATAATAAAGCATACAATGGCAATATCCCTCAAAGTCCGGGTCTGCCATCTGTGCTTTGAATTCTTCGCAGATGCATTTATATTCCTCTGTTTTTAAGGTTCTGCAAGGACAGTAACCACCCTTGGCTTTTAAACCCTCTTGGATGGTTTTGACTACCTCGGGGTTTTCATTTAACCGAATTGCCATAAAAATTCTCCTTTTTGTCATTGCATATTAAAAAAATTTGTAGTATAATCATTATAATTGGTTTTATGGAAAAATGCAAGGATAAGAGAACTTTCATTGCTATTTGTGCCGACGCGTGGCGGCGGAATGGAGATTTTTATGAAAATAAAAATGTATCAGGGTTTGCCGGAAGAAGCCAAAAAGATTCGGGAAGAAGTCTTTGTGATGGAACAAGGCTTCCGGGAAGAATATGACGAGATTGATCAGATAGCCACCCACTTTGTTTTGTTTGAAAATGAAATGCCGGTGGGGACCTGTCGGGTTTTCCCGGGTGAGGAAGAGGGGTTTCTCTTTTTTGGGAGACTGGCAATTAAAAAGATATTTCGTGGCAAAGGCTTTGGGAGAATCCTTTTAGAACGTGCCATCGCCTACGGGAAAGAAAAGAATTATCAGGGGATTTACTTACATTCCCAATGGCAAGCCAAAGGGTTTTATGAAAAGGCAGGGTTTCTGCCTTATGGGGAGAAAGATGAAGAAGAGGGTTGCCCTCACATCTGGATGAAGCAAGTTTTTCCGAAGGGAAGGAAAGGAGTGGGAAAATGATTAAACGATTGTTAGCCTGTGTGAAAGAATACAAAAAACCAACCTACCTGACCTTTTTCTTTATTGCCTTAGAAGTGGTGATTGAATGTTTGATTCCCTTTATCACCGCAGAGCTGGTCAATCGGATGAAAGTGGATTTGGAGATTAAGGCGTTATTGGTGATAGGTCTATCACTGGTGGTTATGGCAATGATTTCCTTGCTTTGCGGCGGAGTTGCCGGCTATACCAGCGCAAAAGCCTCTGCCGGTTTTGCTAAAAATATCCGGAAGGAACTGTTTGACAGGGTACAGGAATATTCTTTTGAGAATATCGACAGGTTTTCTTCTTCCTCTTTGGTAACCCGTCTGACCACCGATGTCACCCATGTGCAGATGTCCTATCTGATGCTCATCCGTACTGCGGTGCGGTCACCGTTGATGTTTTTGTTTGCGGTGATTATGGCATATATTATGGGCGGCGCACTTTCCACCGTGTTCATTGTGGTCATTCCATTTTTGACCATTGGCCTTTTGCTGGTGGCAAAAAAGGCAATGCCCACCTTTCATAAAGTATTCAAAAAATATGACAAATTAAATGAGTCTATCGAAGAAAACGTTCGTGCTGCCCGGGTGGTCAAAGGCTTTTCACGTCAGGAATATGAAAAAGAGAAGTTTAAGGTTGCCGCAGACGAAATCTGCGAAAACTTCACCAAAGCAGAGCGGATTGTTGCTTTTAACCATCCCATTATGCAGATTTGTCTTTACTTTGTGATGCTCTTTGTCCTGACCGTAGGTTCCTATTTGGTGATTTCCAGTCAGGGACAGAGTTTGGATATCGGGCATATTTCTGCTATGCTTACCTATGGGATGCAGATTTTGATGTCTTTGATGATGCTTTCTATGGTTTATGTGATGATTACCATTTCTATGGAGTCTATGAAGAGAATTCACGAGGTGCTCAAAGAAGAACCTTCCCTTTCCAATCCGGAAAACCCGGTGATGGAAGTTAAAGACGGTTCTATTACTTTTTCCGATGTTTCTTTTAAATATTCGAAAAAATCAAAAAAGCCTGCCCTTTCCGATGTGAATTTAGAGATTGCATCCGGTATGACAGTGGGTATCATCGGCGGTACCGGTTCCAGTAAATCATCCTTGGTGCAACTGATTCCCCGTCTTTATGATGTGACAGAGGGTGCCATTTTGGTTGGCGGTGTGGATGTCAAAAATTATGATTTAAAAACCCTGCGGGATAACGTGGCTGTGGTTCTTCAAAAAAATCAGTTGTTCTCCGGCACCATATTGGAAAATCTCCGTTGGGGCAACGAAAATGCAACGGCGGAAGAAATCAAAGAGGTTTGCAAACTCGCCCAGGCGGACGAATTTATTTCCCGCTTCCCCGACGGGTACGAAACCTATATCGAACAAGGCGGTACCAATGTTTCCGGCGGACAGAAACAACGTCTTTGTATTGCAAGAGCGCTACTTAAAAAGCCAAAGATTTTGATTTTAGACGATTCTACCAGCGCGGTGGATACCAAAACCGATGCCATGATTCGGAAGGCTTTTAAGGAATACATCCCGGAAACCACCAAACTGATTATTGCACAACGGATTTCCTCAGTGCAGGATGCGGATATGATTATCGTGATGGAAAATGGTAAAGTGGCAGCAGTAGGAAATCATCAGGAACTGTTAACAAACAGCGAAATCTATCGGGAAACCTTTGAACAACAGACTTGCGGGGGAGAGGAGGATGGCAATGAAGAATAAAAGACCGCCTATGATGGGGAAAAAACCCTCTATCAAAGAAAAGAAAAATCATCTTTTCCGGCTTTTAAAATTGTTATTCAAGTCCTATCCGGTGCTGCTTCCCATCACCTGTGTTTGTATTATCATTTCTGCCATTACGGCGGCAATGCCGGCAATCTTCCAACAAAAGATATTGGCAGACATCGGCAATTGGTACCAAAGCGGTGATTGGGCAGGGGCTTCTAAAGTCATTCTTCCCAAAGTGGGCGTTTTAGGCTCTTTCTATGTGGTGTCTATGATTGCCATTATTGCCCATACCCAGTTGATGGCATATATCTCCCAAGGGTTTTTAGGCAAACTCCGGTGTCAGATGTTTGCTAAGATGCAGGATTTGCCCATTCGCTATTTTGATACCAACAAACACGGGGATATTATGAGCCATTACACCAATGATATTGATGCCCTGCGGCAACTGATTGCCCAGGCACTTCCCACCGTGTTGCAGGCATCGGTGGTGGTTATCAGCGTCTTTTCCATTATGGTTTATTATAGCCTTTGGATGACCTTGGTAGTGCTTTTTGGGGTATGGGCGATGTCCTTTGTCTCCAAAAAGGTTGGCGGCGGTTCTGCCAAATATTTTATCCGTCAACAACAGTCCATGGGTAAGGCAGAAGGTTTTATTCAGGAGATGATGAGCGGACAGAAAGTGGTAAAGGTATTCAACCACGAAAAGAAGTGCTGTACCGAGTTCCAAGGCCTTAACGAACAACTGTTTCAGGATAGTTTTAAGGCAAATGCCTATGCCAATGTTTTAGGCCCCATTATTATGAACATCGGCAATATTTTATATGTGCTGATTGGTACGGTAGGTGGCGTTCTGCTTCTTGCCAAAGTGCCTAATTTGGGAATTTCCACCTTGATTTTCGGGATAGGGGTTTTATCCATTGATATGATTGTTCCCTTTTTGAATATGGCAAAGCAGTTTACCGGTAACATCAATCAGGTAACCCAGCAAATCAATGCGGTGGCAATGGCACTTGCCGGCGCAGAACGGGTTTTCCAATTGATTGACGAAGAAACGGAAAACGATGAAGGTTATGTTACTTTGGTGAATGTGGAAACCGATGCATCCGGCAACTTAAAGGAAGCCGAAAAGCATACCGGCAAGTGGGCGTGGAAGCATCCTCATAGCGATGGCAGTATCACCTATACGCCCCTGGCAGGCGATGTGCGGATGGTGGATGTGGACTTTGGTTACAAAGAAGATAAAACCGTTCTACATAATGTGACCGTCTATGCAGAACCCGGCCAAAAGGTGGCCTTTGTAGGCGCAACCGGAGCGGGAAAAACCACCATTACCAATTTGTTCAATCGTTTTTATGATATTGAAGATGGTAAAATCCGCTATGACGGGATTAACATCAATAAAATCAAGAAATCGGATTTACGCCGTTCCATGGGTCTTGTGTTGCAGGAAACTAATCTCTTTACCGGCACAGTAATGGAAAACATCCGTTATGGAAAGTTAGATGCCACCGATGAAGAATGTATCCAGGCGGCAAAGATGGCAGGTGCTGATGATTTTATCACCCGTCTGCCGGAAGGTTATGATACTATGCTGACCGGAAACGGAGAAAACCTCTCCCAAGGTCAACGGCAATTGATTGCCATTGCAAGAGCCGCGGTGGCAGACCCGCCGGTTATGATTTTAGACGAGGCAACTTCATCCATTGATACCAGAACCGAGCAGATTGTGCAACGGGGGATGGATAAACTGATGGAGGGCAGAACCGTCTTTGTCATTGCCCACCGTCTTTCCACGGTAAAGAACTCTGATGTGATTATGGTTTTGGATCAAGGTCGTATCATCGAACGTGGCACCCACGAAGATTTGATTGCCCAAAAAGGCACCTATTATCAACTCTATACCGGTGCATTTGAATTGGAATAGGTTTTCAGGAAAATGGAAAAGGAGCCGTATCACTACGGCTCCTCTTTTTTCGGAAAGGATAAATCCTTCCCCTACAATATTTTTATTCTTTTCTTGCGGTAGACCGACTTTTTCGACAGTCTGAAAGCCGCAGGGAACTGCGGCTTTCTTTATGTAATCTAGTATAACTTAAAGTTGGTGTTGCTGATGGACAATCCCTTGATATGCTTCATATGGAAGACCGGATCTGCCGGAATACCCTTTTGGGTTTTGCAACGGTGCTTTTTCAGATCCTCCTCAGAGGGTTCCAACACCTCAAAATCACAATTAGAAAAACGGATGTTTTCTAAGGGATGGTCTTTGGTTCCCACCAAATAAGGAAGCCGATACGCCTTAGCGTGAATATCGGAGAAATACAAATCACCAATCTTGGAAATTTTTGTATCCGGATGGTCGGTGGGTTGCATAATAATGGGCGAGGAGAAGGTGTTGTCCATAATAATATTGGAAAAACTTAAGTTTTCAATATGGGTGCTTTCCCGTCCGATATCGGAGGGGGAACAATGGTCCTTATCCGGCAAGAACAGGGTAATTCCCACGGTGGCATCGGTCATAACCAGATTGGAGAAACAACAGTTCCGGATGATACCGTCGTTAATCCAGCCGATACGGATGCAGGCGGTGTTACTGGTCAGGTTACAGTTAGTGATGACCACTCGCTCACAAACCTTATTCTCTTTTAAAGAGATGCTGTTGGCTCTAACTACAATACTGTCATCTCCGCAAGTGATGGAGGAGTTGGACACCGTTACATTGCGGGAACAGTTAATGTGAATACCGTCATTGTTGGGATAATCCACTCTGGCAATGACCTTGATGCGGTCAAAGGAAACATAATCGCAATCGTGCACCCAATAAGACCAACCTGCCGGCTGATTCACCATGGTAATATCCTTTACGGTTACATTGGTACAACCGGTAAAGAATACTACTCTGGGAGGTGTGGGCGCATCAATACGGCGCACCGATGTCCAGGTATAGCCGGTTCCGTCGGTAACGATTTCCATAAACTTTTCACCGTTGGCGTCAATGGTTCCTTCGCCCGTGATGGAAACATTCTTCACTTCGTCTGCAACAATCAGAGCAGAACCACGGAAGCGGGGTACCAAATTTTTGTCCACGTGTTTTTTATCAAAGTCAGGATAGTCGCCATAATCTTTTACCTTGCCCCAAAGGTCACGGCGCACGGTTTTGTCCTCTACTTCTTCATACTCGCCACAGTTGGGAGAGCCTAAAATTTTACCGCTTTGGGCAATATGTAAATCTACATTATCTTTTAAAACAATGGTTCCGGTTAAGAATGTTCCGCCTGAAACAATAACCCGGCCGCCCCCTGCGGCACTACACGCGTCAATGGCAGCCTGAATAGCCTCGGCGTTGTTGGTTTCTCCGTCTCCGATTGCTCCATAATTTTGAATTAAATAATCCATTTTTTCCTCCCAAATTCCGCAAAACAGGAGTTTTTGTTCCTCTTGTTTTGTCGTATTTACAGATATTTTTATTTTATCACGGGGAAGGGGCACTGTCGACTGAAAGCAATAGCACCTCGTTGACTGATTTTTTCCTATTTTATATTCCCAAAGAGGTTTTGCTGTCCGTTTTATGGGACAGGTTTCTTGCTATGATAAAAACACAGTAAGAGAAAGGATGTGTTTTTATGGGAATGCTTTTCGTGATGTTTTTATTTATGATGGGTGTGGCAAGTATCGTTGGGGTGGTAGAATACATAGAGGAACAACAAGAAAAAGTAAAGCGCAGAGCGCGGATGCAACAGCGCAGAGAAAAAATCCGTAAGTTCCCCATGCCGGAAACTATGCCCTATGCCTGCGGTTGGAAAGAGAGCAGATAACCAAAAGGTCCTCTTTTTTCCAAGAGGACCTTTTGATTACCGTTGAAAGTCATTTGCCCGTTCCAATGGCAGGTTGTATCGTTGCCAACGCTTTGGAATGTGGGAGCAGGTTCTGCGATCAATGAAAAAGCATATATCCTTTTTTAGTTGTTCGTCCTGGGTGTTTTGGTATAAGTGTTCCAAAGATGGAACCGCATCGGCGGAAAGTGTGAAAATATAATCGATATCCTCCCGTTCGCCTTTTAAGTATTTGTCAATTTGGTTTTGGGCGATGATATTGTCTGTGGGCACAAGGTTAAGCAAGGAATAGTAGATAAGGGCAAGGGTGGTGTAAACAAGCACAATATTGAACTTCGGTTTTGAAATATAGAAGAAGGTAAGGATAAGCCCCATTGCTTCAAAGACCAAAAAGCCCATAACAAAAAACCGCATTCTGGTAAGTCCGTCGTCGCCTGTGTATAAAAACATTCTATAAAAAGAAGAGATAAGCAGAACAATGGTTACCGCACACAGGTAATGGCAGAGTGCTTTGCAAAAGGTGACGCCGTTGTCCTTTTGTGTTTGGGTCAGTTTTGTTACGACAAGAATGGTCAGAATATTCACGCCGGTAAGGACAAGTAGTTCAAAAAAGCCTTTTCGTGCATACTGGGTATAGGTAAGCCCCTGTGGCAGAGCAGAACCTGCAAAGAGGTACCGGAACTGTATGATAACAAAAAGAGTATATACCAAAAGGATGGTGCTGAGAAAAACGTTAATGATAATAAGGTCGCCCTTGTGTTGCTTTGGTTCATAGGGATGTGGCACAACGGGTTTGTGGGCGTTATAAGCCAACCCGAATAAAAACAGGCCCGCAATGATACCAATGATTCCTTTGCACAGAGGGTTAATGCCGATAAGAGAAGAAAATTGATTTAGTAGTCCCTCTGTCTTTAAGGAGAATACCATATCTGCCCGGGAAAGCACTAAGGTCAAAAGAATGGCGCAGGGCAAGGAAAGAGCAACTGCAATCACCACTCTTTTTATCATCGGCATTTTTTTGTTGCTGTGTTCCAATACCCAACGAAAGGGCAGGAGAAAGCGCGTAAAAGAAGAAAGCAGATTGGTAAAAGTGTGTTTGAAAGATAAAAAGGCGTCCTTGCTCCCGGAGACGTCGGTAAGCATATAACCATATAATAAAATGCTTAGGATGAAGTTTGGCATTTTCCATAGGTTACTTGCGCTGATAAAACAGTTTAGGGACATAATAAATATCGGAACAAAGAAAAGCAGTCTTTTTTTGTTGGGAACAATCCTCCAAAGCATCAAAACCTGTAACAATGTAAAGAACGGTACACTAAGGGATGCTTGTTCCGGCAAAACAAGATAGGAAAAACTGATGGCGGAAATACCGGCATATAGGATAAGTTTCAGTTTTAATGGCGGGGAAACAGCAATCTCATCTTTGTGAAAATACTTGGATGGCTTAAAATGATTTGCCGTAAGGATTAAGGCTACCACAACGGCAAAAAGTGAACCGCAGAACCCACCTAAATAAACGGTGAGGTCGGGTGCTGAAAATTGTGAAAAAATAAAAGTTTCTCCTAAAAGCATCGTGAATAACCCGGTCACCCCGCAGATAATCAACTGGACGGCATCGTCAGATATTAAAAATGCGGTTATGATGATTCCCATAGTGATGGTAGAAAAAAGGATTATGGCATCAAGAAATAATTCGCCAAAGAGAAACCCGCAAAAACGGTTTGCAAAATTCAGCGTCAATCCAAGGGCTACACCTTTTATCAGATGTTTCATAGTTAGTCTTCCTCCTTAAATTCCAAAATATCCGCAGGCTGACAGTCCAGTGCTTTGCAGATATCTTCAAGGGTAGAAAACCTTATGGCTTTTGCCTTGTTGTTTTTTAAAATAGACAGGTTTGCAGGGGTAATGTCAATTTTTTCGGCAAGGTCCATAAGGCCGATTTTACGCCTTGCCATCATAACATCAAGATTAACAATGATTGGCATAGTAAACCCTCCTATATAGTAAGTTCGTTTTCGGTCTTGTAGTTGACTGCCTGCTTAAATAAATCTTTCAAGGTAAGACAAAACAGACATCCGATTGCAAAAACAACGGCAATGACTACGGTGGCATAAGTGAACATAAAGAAACATTTTGCAGTATAAATCATTGTAACTAAAATGCAGGCAACCGCCATTTTCCGAAAGTGGTTTATGTTTTTGGTTGTAAAAGGATTGCCGACCAAAAGAGAAGAGTACATTTGTTTTAAGTTAAATAAAATATAACTGCAACAAAGCCCCGATAAAAATACAATGACGGTAAAGGCTATGCCGTAATTTGGTTCAAGATAGCCAATCCATTGAAAGACTTTGTGTAATACAAAGGGTACTGCAACGGTGCAAATGACACTGAGAAAGAATAAAACATCAATAACAATTTTTGCAACATAATGTGTGATACTTTTTTGATACATAACACAACATCCTTTCCTTAATTTGACAACAGTATAGCACATACTTTTTCGATTGTCAACATAAATTTATTGAAAAACGATAAAAAGATGTTGAATAACTATAAATGAAATGCTTGGAATATGGCTGATGTGCCGGCGTTGTTGAAAATTTAAGAGAATATAAACACCAATGTATCAAAACAAAAAATGTGCTTGTATGGTAAAAACCAAACAAGCACATTTTCTTAATCCAGAATATGTCCGTCTGTGGAAATGGTCACAACTCGCCACGGGATAAACTTCCCACTCACCAAAAGCGCGTTTTTTACTGCATTTTCTATGCCGCCGCAACAAGGGACTTCCATGCGAACAACGGTGACGCTTTTGATGTTGTTGTTTGCAAGGATAGCGGTAGGTTTTTCGGTGTAATCGCCCTCGTCCAGTTTCGGGCATCCAATCAGGGTGATGTGATTACGGATAAATTCGTTATGAAAGTTTCCATAGGCATAGGCGGTGCAATCCGCGGCCACCAGAAGATTTGCCCCGTCAAAGTATGGAGCATTGACCGGAACAAGTTTAATCTGAACCGGCCATTGGGAAAGTTGACTTGCCATAGGTGTGTGAGGAACATTTACTTCGCAACTTTCTCTTTTGATTGCCTTTGCATTGGTTCCGGGGCAACCGCAGGGGAGTGGCGTAGATGCCTTTTCTTCCTTTGCCTTTTTAACCGCCTCTTCATCGTAGGCAGGCGCCTCTCTTTCTTCAAAAGTAATGGCACCCGTAGGACAAGCAGGCAGACAATCCCCAAGCCCGTCGCAATAATCCTCCCGGGTGAGTTTTGCCTTTCCATTTATCATTTCAATGGCACCTTCGTGGCAGGCTTTGGCGCACAGTCCGCAGCCGTTACATTTTTCTTCATCAATTTTAATTATTTTTCTTATCATAAAAGGTTACCTCCTTGATTTTCTATTTGCATTATAGTATAATAATTGTAACAAGTCTGTTGTATTTACAACGAAAGGTGAAAAATATGAAAAAATTTATTCCAATACTAAAACGTACCCGATTGTTCGCAGGCATTGGTGAAGAGGAAATGGAATCTCTGCTTTCCTGCCTCGGTGCGAGGCTTTGCGAGTACCAAAGGGGTGATTTTGTTTTAAGGCAAGGGGAATATATCTCTGATATTATGATTTTAGCAGAGGGGAATCTTCACATACAAAAGGACGATTACTGGGGCAACCGCAGTATCTTGGGACAGATTTCCGCAGGGGAGATGTTTGGTGAGGCGTATGTCAGTCCCGAAAGCGGTGCGATGCTCAATGATGTGGTTGCGGTGGCAGACAGCAAGGTAATCTTTTTTGATGTGAAACGAATGTTAACCACCTGTTCTACTGCCTGCCGATTTCATTCTATGGTGGTGAGGAATATGTTTTTTGCCATTTCCGAGAAAAACAGAAAACTTGTGCAAAAACTCGGGCATATGTCCAGGCGTACCACACGTGAAAAACTGATTTCCTATTTGTCGGAAGAAGCGAAAAAGCAGAACAGTTCTAAATTCACCATCCCGTTTAACCGCCAACAACTGGCAGACTTTTTGTCGGTTGACAGAAGTGCTATGTCAAATGAACTGTGTAAGATGCGTGATGAAGGACTTTTAGAGTTTGAGAAAAATCAATTTGTATTGTTAAAAACGGAGAATGAAAATGTTAAGTAAACTATTGAAAAGCGTATTAGAGCAGGACACAGCGCCGATTGTTGTCTGCGATTTAAACCATAGAATTGTGTATATGAACCCATCGGCAAAAGAGCGTTATCACAAGGATTTGACGGGCAGTAACTTAAAAGATTGCCACAATGCAAAAGCAAATGAAAGGATAGACAAAGTGGTTTCCTGGTTTGGTGAAAGCGAGGGCAACAATATTCTATTCACATACCATAACGAAAAAGAAAACAAGGATGTGTATATGGTTGCTCTTCGTGATGATGACGGCAAACTAATCGGATATTACGAAAAGCACGAGTATAGAAACAGAGAAACAACAGGGCTTTATGACTTTAAGAAAAACTGAATTTAATGAGGAAATAAAAATGATAGAAATTACTGATTGGACGAATACATTTTTGAGTGCTTTAAATGACCAGTTCGGCGACCGTGTGTGGTTTGTCGGTTTGCAAGGAAGTTTCGCTCGTGGTGAAGCGACAGAAAACAGCGATATTGATATGGTTGTAATTTTAGACGAATTGTCCGCTATGGATATTCAAAACTATAACAAAATGCTTAATACTCTTCCGCACAGAGAACTAATTTGTGGTTTTCTCTCAGGTAAAGACGATATTATGAACTGGGAGCCATCTGACCTGTTCCAGTTTTGC
>JAZPYU010000174.1:0-2348 GCA_045544295.1 Ructibacterium sp.
TGGGAACCATAGCCACCAACGCTCTCTCTAAAATATCCGCACAAAGGTCGTTTGCAGTTTCAATCCGCTTTCCATAATGCTCTTTGCCAAGAACATCCTTTACATTCATAAATATGTAAAAAGCACCGTTTGGACATTGACAACTCAATCCATCAATATTGTTAATTCTTTCAACCATATAATCACGACGGGCACGATACTCTGCTTTCATAGTATCAATAACACTTTGATCACCGTTAAGCGCTTCAATAGATGCGTACTGAGCAATTGAGTTGGGATTGGAGGTTCCGTGGCTCTGCAAATTGCTCATCGCAGTAATCACAGGTGCTTCTGCAACAGCAAACCCAATTCTCCAACCGGTCATAGCATAAGACTTTGCCATTCCGTTGATCAAAATGGTATGTTTGCGCACTTCTTCCCCTAAGGTCAGAATATTAACATGTTCTCCCTCATAAACCAATTTTTCATATATTTCGTCAAAGATAATATAAATATCATTCTTAACTGCAAAATCAGCGATTTTTTCCAGTTCTTCACGATTATAAATCATACCCGTAGGATTGCTGGGAGTATTTAACACCAACGCTCTGGTTTTGGAAGTAAAAGCACTCTCTAACTGTTCCATGGTAAATTTAAATTGATTTTCCTCGGTGGTATCAATATAAACAGGCACACCATCTGCCATCTTTACCATTTCGGGATAACTTACCCAAAAAGGTGCCGGAATAATAACTTCATCCCCTGGATTCAAAATTGCCATAAATGCATTGGTTAACGCGTGCTTACCGCCATTACAAACAATAACGTTTGCCGGAGCATAATCAATACCGGTATCTTTTTTCACCTTGTCACAAATTGCCTTTTTTAACTCCAAAGTACCGGATGCAGGTGTATAACGTGTAATGTTGTTTTGAATAGCAAAAATACCAGCTTCTTTTACATTGACCGGTGTATCAAAATCAGGTTCCCCTGCACCAAACCCAACCACAGGGATTCCTTGCTGCTTCATTTGTTTAAACTTGGAATCAATCGCCAACGTAGGAGACGGGCTAATTCCTTTTGCCTTTTCCGAAATCTGTAATGCCATAAATTTGAACCTCCAAAAATCATACTACATTCTTATCATTTTAATACAAATACTGCCAAATTGCAACATTTATTTGAAAAAAACTCATTTTGTTCTGTCAAATGTTTGAGAAAAAATTCTATAAAAGTTTTGAAAGGTAATATTTAGTATTATTTTTTTAGAAAAACCTGCTTTTTCCATTGCAGAAACAACATCTTTGACAGATTCAACGCCGCAAATTCCATCCGGTAATTGATCAACACCGTCAAAATCAGAACCCAGTCCTAAAATTTGCTCTCCACCCAATTCCAACACATATTCCATATGTCTTAGAATATCCTTTATGGTGCATTTGCTATCCTCTGTAAGAAAGGGTGGATAAAAATTGATTCCCATTCCTCCCTTTCGCTCAATCAACAATTTGATTTGCGCATCATTTAAATTTCTTGGATGAGAACAAAGTTTCTTCACACAAGAATGCGATGCAACAAAGGGATATTGGGTAACTTCCGCTACATCCCAAAAACCTTTTTCCGAAAGGTGGGAAACATCAACAATCATTCCCATCTTCTCCATCATTTTAACAACTTGGACACCAAAATCTGTCAACCCGCCACCTCTTGGCTCCATAATTCCATCTGCCAATTCATTGGCATAATTCCACGTTAAGGTAATTAGTCTTACACCCATTTGAAAAAATAAAGCAAGATTAGATAAATTTCCTTCTAACGCCTCTCCGCCCTCAATGGCAAGAATTGCTCCTGTGCCTTTACGGCTCACGACATTCTTCAAGCCGGTAATATCCTTAATCAGTGCAAGGCCTTTATTTTTTGCGATTTCATTTTTGGCATTTTCCAATATATTAAAACAATGTTTTAATGGCGAAATACAAACATTTTTCTGATCAATAAAAGCCGCAAAAACTTGAATATATCCTTGATATTCTTGCATTCGTTCCAAATCAAGGTGTAACGAATTTTGGGGTAATGCTTCTTCTTTTTGCAAAATTTCAAAAACGGTATCGCAATGGGCATCAAAAATCATTTCTTTCTCCTTCTTTATAAAATATCAGGAATATGATTCATTTCTATTAACTTCGGAACACCATCGGTAACCGTACCAATCACTTCAATTACATCAAACCGAATTTCCTTCTTCGTGGGACAAACGGATAAATATCTGTTTGCCGCCGTACGCATATGTTGGATTTTTTGTCCGGTAACTGCTTCGCTTGGGTAACCAAATTGAATATTACGCCTGGTTTTTACCTCAACAAAAACCA
>JAZPYU010000175.1:0-9121 GCA_045544295.1 Ructibacterium sp.
AATGCACCCGGGGTACCTTGCAGAACTGTTTTTTCTTCGCTTACACCAACGGTACCATTTTCTAATTGTACATCCACATAAAAGATTTGTGTACTGTCCGGACGAATCATCCCCAATTCTTCCGTTGCATAAGTTTCCAGACTTCCCAATTCCAAGCCACGGTCTAATTTATCCTGCATAGCTTGATTACTTGCAGTAAGTTCTGCAACCTGTTCGGTCAATTTGGAAATCTTATCATTGGATTCCAAAATCATAGCATAGCGATAAATCATCAAAAAGCAAAGTGCCACTACGGCAAAAATCTGACAAAAAGTTTTCAGCATTTTTTTCCGGTCAATACCACCGGCAACACGTTCCTTTTGCACCTTCTCCTCTGTTTTGGTCTTTGGTCTTACCACCGGTGCAGTTTTGGGATAAAAATCCGGATAAGTAGGCCAGATTTCTGTTCCAACTGCGGCACGGGTAGTTTCATAACCCCGGTACCAATTTGCATTTTGGTTGATAGTTTTTGATGCAATTTGCTTTTGTCTTTGATAAGTCGGTACAGCCACAGTTTTCAGTCCTTTCTTTTATAATTTTTCGATCACCCGTAGTTTGGCGCTATGGGCTCTGGTGTTGTTATCTAATTCTTGGGCTCCTGCCACAATCGGCTTTCGATTCACCAATTTTGCACTGGGAGCATTTCCGCAAACACAAACAGGAAAATCCTTAGGACAGGTACATCCGTTTGCAAGATCTTGGAAGGTATTTTTTACAACCCTGTCTTCCAGAGAATGGAAGGTAATAATTGCCAATCTTCCGCCGGGTTTTAATACATCGGCAAAGTCCCGCAGGGCTTCGGAAAGGCCGTCTAATTCGCCATTCACCGCAATCCGGATTGCCTGAAAAGTCCGCTTTGCCGGATGCTTGTCCGCAAATCTTGCCGCAGCCGGAAAGGCTTGTTTGATAATCTCGGAAAGTTCGGTGGTGGTTTCTATGGGAGCCTTTTGCCGCTCTCTCACAATTGCCGCCGCAATTTTTCTGCTATATCTTTCTTCCCCAAAGCGAAAGATGATATCGGCTAACTCTTCTTCCGGGTAGGTATTCACCATTTTATAGGCATCCAACTCCGCCTCTTGGTTCATCCGCATATCCAACCGGGCTTTTTGATGATAACTAAAACCCCGCTCCGAGCAATCCAACTGAGGGGACGAGACACCCAAATCCAAAATGGCACCATCAATCTGCGAGATACCCGCTTCTTTCAAAACTTCTTTGACTTCAAAGAAATTCCGGTGAAAAAGTCTTTTCTGACAAGGGTAGGGTTTCAGCCGTTCTGTTGCCGCCTGTAAGGCTATGGTGTCCCGGTCGGTACCAAGGAGCGTTCCACACTCTGAAAGTTTACTGCAAATCAAACTGGCGTGACCGCCGCCGCCTAAGGTGCCGTCTAAGTATATGCCGTCAGGATTTACCTTAAGCATATCCACGCTCTCCTCAAGCAAAACAGATATATGCCGAAACTCCATCTTCCGCCTCCCGATACAGGTTAAATTCCCATATCTTCCATAATCTTTGCAATCTCCTCTGCCTCAAAGGCAGGATTTTCCATATAGGTCTCCCACTTGCTACGATCCCAAATCTCCACCTTATTGGAAACACCAACCACAACAATCTCTTTTTGCAGATTGGCATATTCCCGAATCTGGGGAGGGATTACCACACGTCCCTGACTATCTACAGAACATTCCTCCGCACCGCTGAAAAAGAACCGATGCAAGTGCCGGCGTTGGGTAGGCTGAACGGAACACAGTTCTTCTTCAAACCGTTTCCATTCCTCTTTGGGATAAACGTAAACACAGTTGTCAAGACCTTTGGCGATGACAAAGGATTCCCCTAAATCAATCCGGAACTTTGCCGGAACATTGATTCTTCCTTTGACATCAATATTCTGATGATACTCGCCAATCAACATCCTTTGTCACCTCTCTTTCTCCACTTCGTTTTGCAAAGTGCCACTTTGGTAGAAAACGCATCTGTTTTTGCTCCACTTTGATACACTTTCATCCACTTTGCTCCACTTCTCTTATATTTTAATCCATTTCTTCCAAGAATGCAAGAGTTTTTAAAAAAATTTTTTAAGTTTTTTTTACAAATTTCTATTTTTTTACAATTTGACCGACCAAACCCACAAAAACACGCCCGCCTCTTTTGCACTTTTTCCCTTTTTTTCGTTTTTTTGTCGCAAGAATACGGGGTTTTACAGAATTCACAAAAAAAGAACGGCACTTTTCGGTGGCCGTTCTTTTTTTCCGCCAGGAATATGGGCTTTTTATAGAAAAGAAACAAAAAATGACGGCATCAATCGATGCCGTCATTTTTTGTTTTAAAACGCTGATATAACATAATCCCAATTCCCAGAATTAAGGTCAACCCTGCAAGAAGTTGAGAAATCCGAAAAGTTCCTATGTAGAGGGAATCCGCACGAAGTCCCTCTATCCACACTCTGCCAAGTCCGTACCAACTAAGATAGCCGCAGAACAACTCTCCCCGGAATTTGCAAATCTTCCGATAAAAGAGAAGTCCCACAATCCCAATGGCATTCCATAAGGATTCGTAAAGATAGGTGGGATGCACATTTTCTGCTATCATCTTGCCATATTTTTCAATGGTCATCCCCCAAGGGAGGTGGGTCACAGACCCAAAGGCTTCTCCGTTCATAAAGTTCCCCCATCTGCCGATGGACTGACCAATCAAAAGACCAATCGCCAAAACATCCAACACCATACCAATGGAAAGTTTTTTTCTTTTACAATAAAGGAAAATGGTCAGGCAGATGCCTATGACAGCGCCATAAATAGCAATCCCTCCGTTTCGGATATTGAAAACGGATAATAAATCATCCCGGTACATTTCCCAACTGAAAATTACATAATAAAGTCTGGCACAAAGAATCGCCACAGGAACGGAAATCAAAACCATATTGAGAAAATCATCTTGACTGAGCCCCTCTTTTTTGGCTGCATAACTGCCGTAGGTAATGCCCAAGATAACACCGGCAGCAATAATCAAACCGTACCAATATACCGGTATTCCAAAAAAGGTAAACGCCACCCGATTGACAGAAAAAGAAAGTCCAAGACCCGGGAAACTAATTTGATGAATCATACGCTACACCTCTTATCTCTGAATGGGTTCTATCACAGACAACACACAATTCTTTACATCAAAATGTGATAGTAATCGTGCCATTACCATTTCATCGCTGATGGCTTCCACCGCTTCGCCAATGCCCAAGGGATGATACCCGCTGAGAATTTGACGGATAAAGGCATTGCCCATTCTTTCTACCGAGTTAAACATCCGGATGTTGCCGGAAAGCATCACCTTTTTGGCTCTTTGAATTTCCTCAGTTGAAAGTCCCGTTTCACAAAGTTCCGCAAGTTCTTCTTTCACCAGTTCATAAACCTTTTTGGGGTCATTGGACTCACCGCCAAGGAGGGTAAACCCATAAGATTTCGAGGTTTCTGTCTCGGCATCAAAGGTATTATCAATCAATCCCTGTTCATAAAGGTTCATGTAAAAGTCACTGCTCTTACCAAAAACCGCCTCTAAGATAATCTCGGTGGCAAGTTCCTGATAAAGCCGGTCTGCATTTTCTTTGGGGAAGGAGTTTTCCTTAAAGCCGATGCGGAACAGTGGCCGGGACACCAACAACTTTTGGCTGACAAATTCCTGCACACGCTCTTTGGGTTCTACCACTTCACTTCTTGGGATTTGTCCTAAGTTTCTGGAAGCATCCACGTGACGGTCCACATAGGTCATTGCCTTTTCCATATCCACATCGCCCACCAAAACCAGCACCATATTGGCAGGATTATAGAAGGTGTTATAGCAACGATACAAAAGTTCCGGCGTAATATGAGAGATACTCTCCACGGTTCCGGCAATGTCCAACTTCACCGGATTTTGGTGGTACATCGCCGTTAAGGTATTAAAGAAGACACGCCATTCCGGATCATCCTCATACATTTTGATTTCCTGACCGATGATTCCCTGCTCCTTTTCCACGTTCTCCTTGGTAAACCAGGGACGATTCACAAACCCCAATAAAATATCCAGATTCTCATAAAACTGGTCGGTACAGGTAAAAAGGTATGCCGTCAAATCAAAACTGGTAAAGGCATTACTGCTCGCCCCGGTTTTAGCGAATAAATCGAAGGCATTACCGCCATCTTCCTGTTCAAACAGTTTATGTTCTAAATAATGGGCAATCCCATCGGGAACTACCGTCATCTCGTCCTCGCCGGGCACTTGGAAAGCCCGGTCGATAGAACCGTATTCCGTACCATAAATGGCATAGTATTTACTGAAACCTTTCTTAGGGAAGACATAGACCCGAAGTCCGCTTTCGTGGACTGCAAACTGCATCTCTTCCTGCAAACGTTCGTTATATATCCTTTTAATTTCCATCTATGCTTCCTCCTCTCCGCCGCCGTTACCCTTTAAGAAATAAACGGTGTCAAGTTCTACCTTTTGCATCACCTTAACGATTTCATCAAGAGTTACTTGGTTTAGACAATGCAAAAGTTCCAAAATGCTCTGTTCCTGACCCATAATCGCCTGACTTACATAATAATCTTCCATCGCCCGCAGGCTGTCTTCCATAGAATGAAGTCCCGTCTCTAAATACTTCTTGGCAGCCGCGATTTCGCTATCCGCAATCTCACCTTGTTTCATTTTAGTAAGTTGGAGCATAATCTCATCATAAGCCGCCTGATAATTCTTGGTTTCAATGCCGGAACTGATGTTCATCACACTCTTCATCCGGTCCGTTCTGGCACCGGCATAATAGGCAAGACTGAGTTTTTCCCGCACATTGTTAAAGAGTTTGGAGAAAGGACTGCCACCAAAAATGCAACTTGCCAACATCAGAGCATAGTATTCCCTACTGGTCGGGTCTACACCGCAACAAAGGCCCATAGAAAGTTTGCTCTGGGAAGCCTGCATTTCCTCTACAATAATCTGCGGTTCTTTCCTTTTTGTTTCTGCCGGAACGGTTTGGGTATAACCGCCGCTTCTTGGGAGCAATTTCCCACGGAATGCACGTTCCACCTGGTCTACTGCCTCTTGGGTGACAGAACCGCCCATAAAGATGTCAACCTTAGCGTTCTTTAAAACATTCTGATAAAAAGCATAAAGGTTTTGGGGCGTGATAGCATCCAAATCCTCCACGTAGCCGGCTTCAAACATACCATAGCCTTCTGCACCAAACATAGCCTCCCGGCATTTGGCATCGGCATAAGCCTTTTTATCGTTAATCAAACCCAAAATAGCCTGACGGAGGTTATCTTTTTCACTCTCCACATATTCCGGCAAAAATCCGCCATCCTGCACTTTGGGAGCAAAGACAAATTCCTGCAAAAATTCCAACACCTGACTGGTCAGATTTTCGCCAATATACCGGTCTGCAATATATTCCATAGTAATATACAAAACCTCGCCGTCACCTTTCATCCGGACACCGGCGCTGCAAGAAGCACTATACAAATCCGCAAGGTGCCGTGCCATATCGGAAAGACGGGGATATTTTTCCGAGCCACGCTTTAATACCGAGGGAAGAAGCGCCGCATAGGTCACCGTCTCCCGCTTTAAGGGAATATGAAAATATAAACTCAATGTATTGGTCTTAAACTTGGTGTCTTTTAATACACGAAGATGAACACCACCAGAAATTTCCTTGGTCTGCATAACCATCTCTCCTTTTCTGCAATCAAAAGCAAATACTATTATTCCACATTTTGGGGATAACATACCTGATAGGAAAAGCGGACACCGCCAAAAAGATGTCCGCTTCTTTCTTTTTAACCCGGAGGCCAGCCTAAGTTCCTGCCTGCCAACACATGGAAATGCAGATGCCCTACCGTCTGTCCACCGTCTGCACCACAGTTATTGACAATCCGATAACCAGCCTCTGCAAACCCTTGCTCTTTGGCAATTTTTGCCGCTACCGCAAAGATGTGGCCAACCACACCGGCATTTTCGTCATTTAACTCATTGGCCGATGCAATATGTGCTTTGGGCACTAAAATGATATGGGTCGGTGCTTGAGGTTCAATATCCAAAAAGCCGTAAACCAAATCATCTTCATACACTTTGGTAGAAGGAATTTCTCCCGCTACAATTTTACAAAATAAGCAGTCCATAACGTCCTCCTATTTAAATTGAGATTCTACAATACCTGCAACCAAACCAAGTGCTTCTTCTGCTTTTTCAGGGTTCTTGCCGCCTGCCTGTGCGGATTCCGGCTTACCACCGCCACCGCCGCCCATAGCCTTGGCAACTTCGGAAATAATCTTGCCGGCGTGAGCACCCTTGGCTACTGCCTTGGCAGTCGCCATAGCAATGATGTTTACCTTATCTGCGCTCTTAGATGCCAGAACAATCACCGCATCTTCCTGCTTCTGCTTTAAGGTGTCCCCGGTTTCACGCAGGGTATTCATATCCATATTGTCATCCATCAATTTTGCCGCAACTAAAGTTCCGCCAATCTCTTTGGCATCATCCAAAAGGTTTCCTGCCGCCGCAAATGCCATCTTACTCTTTAAACTATCCACTTCTCTGCGACATTCTTTCAGTTCCTCTGTTAAAGCCTCTGCCTTATGAGAGAGTTCCTTGGGGCTGGTCTTTAAAATCTGTGCAGTTTCTGCAATCAGGGTTTCTTTTTCTTCTAACATTTTAAGAACGCCCAAGCCGGTAACCGCTTCGATACGACGTACACCTGCCGCTACACCGGTTTCGGACAGAATCTTGAAAAGGCCTAACTTACCGGTGGATGCCGCATGGGTACCACCACAAAGTTCTAAACTATAATCGCCCATTTTCACAACACGAACGGTAGCGCCGTATTTTTCACTAAACAGAGCAACTGCGCCCATCTGCCGTGCCTCATCGATGGATTTTTCAAAACATTCAATGGTTAAGTCTGCCAGGACTTTCTCATTAACCAGTCTTTCCGCCTCCGCGATTTCCTCCGGAGTCATAGCCTGGAAGTGAGAGAAGTCAAAACGCAGTCTGTCCTCAGACACATAAGAACCAGCCTGTGCAACGTGATTGCCAAGCACACTCTTTAATGCTGCTTGTAACAAGTGTACCGCGGAGTGGTTCCGGCGGATGGCAAGTCTGCGTTCGGTATCAAACTTGGTTTCTATACTGTCCCCAACCTTGATACTGCCGCTTTCCACCACACCTTTGTGGAGGAACTTCCCATTCTTCTTTTTGGTATCGGTAATGGAAACTACCGCACTGCCGTTTTCCAAAATACCTGTATCACCAATCTGACCACCACTTTCTGCATAGAAAGCAGTCTTATCAAGAACCAAAATCACCTCATCACCGGCAACTGCACTATCTGCCAGTTTGCCATCAATGCCGATACCCAAAATTTTAGCAGAAATAGATTCTTTTTCGTAACCGTCAAACTGGGTGTTGCCCTCAATGACTGCAAAGATATCTTCTTCCCAAGCCGCATCTTCCATATCACCTCTTGCGGTACGGGCACGGTTTTTCTGCTCATCCATTTTCTCACGGAAATCCGCTTCGTTTACAGAGAACCCATCTTCTTTGGCGATTTCAATGGTCAAATCAATGGGGAAGCCATAGGTATCATAAAGTTTAAATGCCTGTTCCCCGGAAAGTTCACTCTTGCCGGAAGCCTTTAACTCATCCATATAGCCTTTTAAGATTTCCAGACCCTGGTCAATGGTTTCTGCGAATCTGCCTTCTTCGGTCTTGATCACCTTTTCAATATAATCAAAGTTCCGGGTCAGTTCCGGATAAGCACTCTCGCTTTCCTGTGCCACAGTCTTTGCCAGTTTATAAAGGAATGCATCTTCAATACCAAGCAGTTTACCGTGCCGTGCCGCTCTGCGAAGAAGACGGCGAAGCACATAGCCACGACCTTCATTGGAGGGAAGAACGCCGTCAGATACCAAGAATACGGTGCTACGGATATGGTCAGTAATCACACGGAGAGAAACATCGGTCTCCTTGTCTTTGCCATATTCCACCTTTGCCATATCTGCCGCGGTATCCAAAATCTTACGGATGGTATCTACCTCAAAGATAGAGGTTACGCCCTGCATAATACAAGCGATACGCTCAAGGCCCATACCGGTATCAATGTTGGGATTTGCCAAACGGTTATAGTTGCCGTTTTCATCCTTATCAAACTGGGTGAACACCAGATTCCAGAATTCTACAAACCGGTCACATTCACAGCCTACTGCACAGTCAGGGCTTCCGCAACCGAACTCTTCACCACGGTCAAAGTAAAGTTCAGAACAAGGACCGCAGGGACCGGTACCGATTTCCCAAAAGTTATCTTCTTTGCCAAGATAAACAATTCTGTCAGGGCTTACGCCAACGTTGTTGACCCACAAATCGGTGGTTTCTTTATCTTCTTCGTAAACACTGACCCAAAGACGGTCCTCGGGGATTTCTAATACCTTAGTGATGAACTCCCACGCCCACATAGTAACTTCTGTCTTAAAGTAATCACCAAAGGAGAAGTTGCCCAGCATTTCAAAGAAAGTACCGTGACGGGCAGTCTTACCAACGGATTCAATATCCGGGGTACGGATACACTTCTGGCAGGTGGTTACCCGCTTTTTGGGAGGGGTTTCCTTGCCTAAAAAATATGGTTTTAAGGGCGCCATACCGGCGTTAATCAATAAAAGACTGGCATCACCTTGGGGTACCAGCGGAAAAGACGGCAGGCGCAAATGCTCCTTGCTCTCAAAAAAGGAAAGATATTTTTCCCGAATTTCATTTAATCCTAATTTTTCCATAATGATTCCTCTTTTCATCAGTAGCGGTCTTGACAAACCATACTGTACGCATTTTATCATTCTAATTATTATACCAAGAAACCCCTTTTCCGTCAAGAGCAATCTTCCCATTGACAAATTTTATTTTTCGTGATAAACTAACTAAGTATTTGCGCCTGTGGCGGAATTGGCAGACGCGCTAGACTTAGGTTCCACACCTTGTGTGAAACCTAAATGCAAAATTCAAAATGCAGAATGCAAAATGAGATGAGGTTTGATTGTGAGCGAAAATATAATCGTTGATAAAAGTTTTAATT
>JAZPYU010000176.1:0-15752 GCA_045544295.1 Ructibacterium sp.
GTGGTCAACCGATTGGCGGTCAAGATTCCGAACAAAGAACCCAAAAGCGTCCCGGCAAGGGACAAAACAGATATCCAGACTTCTGTGTCCATACAATCCCTCCTTATCAGTATATTCTGCTTGTCTTGGTTTGTGATTTTATCAGAACATCATCCTTACTTTTCCTTAACCGTCCAATCACAGACAATGTTTTCCCCATCATCCCGAAAAGTTAAGGATACCTTTTCCGTCTCTGCATCAAACATCGGCTGTTCGGTTTCTTTTAAGGGTTTATATCCTGCATTAAAAACCACTTCATCCTTTGGGTTGATGTAAATATTACCGTCCAAAATCACATAACTGTTGTTAAACTTTTCAATGGTCGTTTCATCAATAACTTTATACAATGGCAATGACTACACCCCCCTCGTATATGTCACCAATTCCTTAAAGGTAACCCGGGACACCGTCTTTGCCACCTTTCCCACACAATCAATGATACCATCACCATTGGTATCCATATTGCCAAGGATAATATCATCACTGGGGTTGGCTAGCAACTGAAAATGATTGGTTGTACCGGTATAAGTCATCGGTTTATAATCCAAAACTTTGGTATAAGCATCCTCGGTTTCTTTCTTAACATACAAAGCAATCCGGGTTTGGCACTTTTTTAAGAGGAAGTCATAAAAGACCCCTACCTCTAAATTTCCCGGATAATACCACCAGCCTTTGTTTTGCAGGTATCCAAACTGGTTCTTGGTATAGCCATCACCGCCCCCGTAAGAGATATTCATTTCTGTCCCGTCGGTGGTGTCCTGCAAGGTAATCTGAAAGGCAGAGTGTTCATTTTCAAGACGTAGGGTAACCTTGACCGCCTCTGCGGTTATATTATTCCAATAATAAAACCCCTGGATGTTGTTGCCCGGATACTCGGTTCTGCCGTAAAGTTTTTTGGCTCCGCTGGCGAGTTCCATTCCATCTGTGTTAAACCCCACCGCAGGGTATCGGTTGTCAACAGAATGGCCTCCGTTGGCATCAGGAACAAACTTCTCGGTATCAGGATTATAGTCATAAGTAAAGGGGCCCAAAGCCGCCGACCAGTTTGTACTGCCGCCCTGTGCTGATTGCAGGGCATACACGCTTTGTTGTGGATCTATTTTCGCAGATTTACTATAGTAGGTAATATAATCACTAAAGAGTATTCGTCTTTGTTCTGTTGCCCCCAGCAAAATTCGTTCTAACGGCAAACTCTTTTCCTGACAAACATCAAAAAATGCTATCTTTCTTCTCATCTCATCACCTACTTACCAAGGGAAAATCGGATATCCACAGACTTTTCCGATGATATGTCCCTTTCTGCAATAGAAGATAATATCATAAGACGTATCCGGTCTTGGTTCAAAGACGGATAATCCCTCTTGGGTGGTGAAGCAATCGTCACCTAACCAAGTTAATTGACCGCTATTATGATAGATCATGGATGTGGGTTCTGCTCCGCTGTCAAAGGACAATTCAAAATAGTATGTTTCCGGCAATGCTTCCCCAAAAACAAAGGTTATTTCTTCTGCCTCTTCCATACGGATGATATAGTTATCATAATCCGAAAAATTGAATTTTTTCTTTTTATCGGTTGTTTTGGATATAGCAGCCACATAAACAAATTCTTTCTGTATCCGGGCCAGAATGGCAGCGTCCCCTTCGTAGATCCGTTTTTCCAAAGCATCGGTTTCCTTGTGTAACTGGGTACGCAAGGAAGTGTCCCCTTCTTGGAACCGTGTTTCCAGGTAAGAAGCCTGGGCATGAATATTCTCGGCATTGGCTTTTATTGCCTCTTGGACAGAGGTAGTATCGTCATAGATGACATTTTCTGCCTTGTGACATCCCTCAGTTCCAGCAATATGCCTGTCCAAACGGGCAAACAGACCATCTTTCGAGGATGCCACCAAATGCTCTGCATAGGCCTTGACCCAGGAAGAATTTCCCTTGGTGGCATAACTTTTCCCTTTTTTATCATACCAAAATGACATAACATCACTCCTTTTGGAAAATTTTAAGTCAGCGCCGACTTCAAAAGGATTATACACCAATTTCCGGTGACAAAGCGTGTCAATTTTGGGGCGCAAAAAGGTACCACAAACAATCTTCCTGCTATTCTTGCCGAGACAGATTGTAACAACCCCTCCGGGTTTTGCTTTGCAAGACCCACCTCCCCTTGCACAGGGGGGCTTTTATTTGCCCACAAAAAAAGACTACGGAAAATTTCCGTAGTCTTTTTGTTTAGAACTCTAACTGGCTTTCGTGCATAGGGAAGAAGTCAAACCGGGGTTCTAAGAACTTCAGTTCGTGCTCCTTGCCATCGCAGAAATCGTAAAGGGTATCAAAAATCCGGTTCCAGTCCCAAAACTCCTCACCCAAATTCAGGTAGGAAAGAAGCAGTTCTGTGCCCTCTGGTGCTACCGGGTGCATCAGCACCGTTGCCACCCTTACCATATGAAAGACATCCCGAAGCACCTGCATTCTCAGGTCGTTATTATCTTCCTTATCAGCAACCGCAATATGCTTTGCCCAATATTTATTGGCGTTTCTGATGTAGGTGTCCATCAGGCTCATCACCGAATGGAATTCCTGCAAATACATATACCGCTCATACTTCAAAATCGTTTCCTTTGCCTCTTTCAGCACCTCTTCGGAGATATCACCAAAGGGCAGTTTGCCGTCACAGTATTTCTGTGCGGTATAGAAGCAGGAACGTGCCACACGGTTAAAGACATTGGATAACAGTTTACCCTCTTTCAGTACCGGGTCGGCATCCTTTTCCCCTGCGGTGGGGTTTAAAGGTTTGGGTTGGAAACTAACACTCTTTAAACCAAGACCCAGGCTTAAGAAGTGGGCTCTCAGTTGTTCCGGCGTATAATAAGCAAACAGTTCTTCTGCCATAGGCGGTTTGACCGCTCCGCTGGAACTTGCCTTTTTGTTCAGGAACAAAATATGGTTATTAGCAACCAGCGTAGGCAGGGTCAGTTGACCGTCCTGAGGATGAGCGGTAAGACATCCCTTTTCCCCTTGGGTTGCCATAAACATAACCATTTCCGCAATGCCGTAGAAGTAGATATTATCCTGACCGATAAACTGATATACCTTGGCATCTTTGGAACACCAGTAGTCTTTCCACGCATTTTCATCCTTACCGATACTCTTTAAATAAGTCCGGGTAAAGGAAATAGGCGCCCACAAAGATTCCGGCCATACCCAGATGGTTAAGCCTTCTTCCCCCTCAATGACAGGTGCGGGAACGCCCCATTCAATGTTTCCGGTTAAGCGGAAGGGAACCAAAGTCTTTCCCGCACGGAAACGGATGTCGTGGTCGCCCAAAATCTTTCGGGCAACATCACGGTCTTCTAAATCTTTGAATTCCAAAGAGAACGAAGTCTTGTTAGCCGCAGTATTTAACGTGTGGGGAGGAAGTTCCCCTTTGATGGTTTCATAGTCCTCGGTATGCTCGTTCTTTACATAAACCATAGGCGGGGTCATAAATTCCCGGATGGTATTGGCAACCAACGGCCGTACGTCTTCTCTTTGGGTAATGTCTTCTACGTGTTCTTCCATCAGGTTATGGAATTTGGTCAAGTCAATATACCAGTTGACCACATCCCGCATCTCCGGCGTTTCCCCGGTTAAGGTGCTTTTGGGGTCAATCAAATCTTCCGGCATATACTGATGACCCATAGAACATTCGTCCGCATAGCCTTTGTCGGAATTACAGTTTTCTACCGGACACTTACCTACCACCTGTCTGCCGTTTAAAAACTGGCCGGCTTTGGCATCATAGAACTGACGGGTCACCAACTTTTCTAAATAACCATTCTTGTGCCAGAGTTCCATTAACTCATCGGTAAGTTTTTCGTGTTCTTCTTTGGCATCATCAAGGCCCGATGCGGCAAAGAGATTTAAACTGATGTTATAGTCTTTTAAGGTTTTCTTCTGGCTTTCGTGGTTTTTCCGGACAAAATCTTCAATACTGCCGGAAAATTCGCCTTTTTCACAAAGGCTACGGTAACTTTCCACAATGGGGGAACCATAACAATCGGTACCGGAAACAAACACCACGTTATCCTTACCGATTCTGTCCCGCAAAAATCTTGCCAGAACGTCTGCCTGCACAAACACACCGCCTACATGGCCGAAGTGCAGGGTTTTATTACCGTAAGGCATACCGCCGGTAATGACGGCACGTTTGGGGAATTCCGGTCTTGGCATATCCAGAATATTCTCCCGTTCTTTTCGAAAGTCCCGGTTATCGGGACGGTTATCTTTTCCCATAGTTTTCTCCTTTACATTGCCGCCTGAATTCTTCTGCGCATGGCATCTTCGCCAATGATATGGTTGATTTCCCACAAATCCGGAGAGTTGGTTCTGCCCACCACCGCAACACGAATCACATTGCTCACATCGGTAATACTGCCCTTATACAGTTCAGGATTTTTCTTATAATCTTTCGGCTTTAAGGCATAACCCAGTGCCTCTGCAATCTCCCGCAGTTTCTGGAACCATGCAGAATTATCATCATTGTGGTCATAACCCTCCAAATAACGGGCTAAAATTTCTTTTCTATCCTCTGCGCTGACATTTTCCGGATAGGGACTTTCCAGCACAAAACTTTCATCAAAGTAGAAAGAGAGGAACTGCCGTGCCTGTTTCCAGTTGGTCAAATCCTTACGGGGCCGGTCTCCGGTTCTGCCCACATCAATGATGGTTTCGGAGAACTTCCGGTCTTTCATAAAGAGTTTGGCAAATTCCGGGTCATATTCCAAAAGCCATGCAGACATTTTATCGTAAATCTCCGATGCCGGAATGCGAAGCAAGGTTTCCTGACTGACACTGTCAAACTTCATCATATCAAAAAGGGCACCGGAATTACTCATCTTCTCTAAGGTGAATAAGAATTCATCTTTATCGGCATCGGGATTTTCCAGACGCCATTCTTCGTAGTTGGAATTCAACACGGTGAGGAGATATTCCCAAACCGCCTCCGGCACATAACCTGCCTCCCGGTAATAGTTAAGGCCCAGTTCCGGGTCTTTCCGCTTGGAAAGTTTCCGCTTGGTTTCCCCGTCCATCTTCATCAACACAGGGGTATGGCAGAAGACCGGTCTTTGCCAACCCAAGGTATCAAAGAGTTGGGCGTGCATAGGTGCGGTAGAGAGCCATTCTTCGCCTCTTACCACGTGGGTGGTCCGCATCAGGTGGTCATCTACTACGTGTGCAAAGTGGTAGGTGGGAATCCCGTCTGATTTTAAAAGGACAAAATCCTGATAGTTTTCTTGTAACTTTAAAGTGCCACGGATACCGTCAAATAATTCCACCGTGTTTTCAATATCCCCGTGGGAGCGGAAGCGAAGAACATATTCCTGTCCCTCTTTGATCCGCTTTTCAATCTCTGCAAGTTCCAAATCACGGCAAAGTGCCCACTGGCCATAATAACCAAAGTTATCTTTGCCGGCAATCTGGGTTTCCCGCATTTCGGTCAGCCGTTCCTCGCTACAGAAACAAGGATAGGCAAGGCCTTTCTTGACCAGTTCCTTGGCAAAGCATTGATAAATATCTTTCCGTTGCCGTTGCCGATAGGGTCCGTAACTGCCGGAATCACCGGTAGCAGTCGCACCCTCATCAAAGACAATGCCAAAATAATCCATAGCAGAGAGAACCAACTCAACCGCCCCGGGAACCTCTCTTTTTGCATCGGTATCTTCTACCCGCAAAAAGAAGGTACCGCCGCTTTGGTGCGCCAGTCTTTCGCCGATGATAGCGTTATATAAATTACCAAGGTGAACAAACCCGGTGGGGCTGGGTCCGATACGGGTTACCTTTGCGCCCTCGGGAAGGTCACGGGCAGGATATTCTGCCTCGTAATCTGCAGGAGTTTTTGTAATATGGGGAAACAACAGTTCCGCCAGTCGATTAAAATCCATAGTTGTTACCTCTTTCGTTAAAATACAGGTTTCTTTCTAACTTTCTATTTTACCCGTTTTCCCCGAAAAAGTCAAGATTTAGCGGGAATTTTACCTTGCGAAAAATCACGAAAAGAAATCATTTACAAAACCAACTTTATCCCTTATAATAGAGGCAAGAAAAGGAAAGGGCGTGGGGTTTTGAAAAAGGAAGGATTTCTTCTGATATTATTAGTATTTTTGTTTTTATTTCCAACCGTTGCCGGGGCAGAAGAACTTTCTGACCAGTCTTTTATGGACGCTATGACCTTAGCCTTTATGGACGGGATTAAAGAAATAACTCCGGATTGCCCCACCGTAGAAATGCAAGCAACAATGGTGAAAGTCCCCGGCGAGAAAACCGGCTCTGCCCAATGGTTTGTAGAGGGAATTCCTCAGAAAAATGGTTACAGCGGCGACTTTTCCATTTTTAATGGAAAAACTTCTGCTCTGGAACTTTCTATTCCATTTCAAAAGGGAATGGAAAGCCACGACATCACCGTGGCATTGGAAGTCCATTTAAACGGTGTTGTCCGCCGGATTGAAAAATCTGTTGCTATCCGGAATTTTCACGATGACTGGTATGACAAAAAAGAAGAGGCACGGGTTCTTTCTCTGGTAAAACCTATGGAGATTGAAGCCGAAATCAAATATTGGACTTATACCTATGACAGCAAATATTTAAAAACCCATAACGGCGGACTGGACAAGGGAAGCAAAGTTATCTATGCCGACCACTACGGCACCGATGCCGCCTATATTAAAATTCCCGGAGAGGGCCGGTATTGTTGGGTTCCTTACACCAGCGTAAAAGTTTCCAATAAAAACTATGTGATAGGACAGGACTTTTCTGAAAAAGATAAAGAAATTTTCGTGAAAGCAAAAGGTTATGAAAGCAAAACCGACTATCTTGTCTGGGTGAATTTGGAACGGCAAAAGGTGAACGTCTTTTTAAGGGAGGAAACAGGCTGGGACTTAATCAAGACCTTTACCTGCGCCTCCGGCGCCAACATCACCCCAACCCCCACCGGCGTGATGACCTACCTTGCCTTTGGAAACGGCTGGTATGAAAAAGACTACATTGTCCGCCCCATTCTTTATTTGAACTTAGAGCGGGGCATTGCCCTCCACTCTATCCTCTTCAATTTGGACGGGTCTGTACAGGATGCCACACAAGGCCGGAATGTTTCCCACGGTTGTGTCCGGATGAAAAAGGACGACATCAATTGGTTGGCAAGTTATTTAACCATTGGAACCACGGTGGTGGTGTATTAATGTAGAGTGCAAAATGCAGAATGCAGAATAAATGTAAAAAATCTCACCTGAAAAGGTGAGATTTTTACTTTTTTTAGTATAGCAGCAAACCATAAGCCGGGTTCTGTCTTGGATGGTCATCTATCTGGGACGTATGTCACCACACGCCTCAAGCCGCCCTTTTAGGAGATGCCGGACCGGCTTAGCCTCCTGTTCAAGCGTTGCTCCGGATGGGGTTTACAGCACCTGTATGTCACCATACCGGCGGGTGAGCTCTTACCTCGCCTTTCCACCCTTACCTGCATTTGCAGGCGGTATCTTTCTGTTGCACTTTCCTTAGAGTCGCCTCCACAAGTCGTTAACTTGCATCCTGTCCTATGGAGCCCGGACTTTCCTCACACAATGTGCGCGACCATCTGTTTTACTGCCGGAAAAAACGGGAGGGCACGGAGACCCTCCTCTACTTTTTCATCTTTTTACAGTACCGTTACCTTGATAACGCCTTCGATGGCTTCCATCTCTGGGATAGCACTGTTGTAACTGCCGTCCACATCAATCATAGTATAGGCATTGTCGCCCTTGCTCTTGTTTAGCATATGTTCAATGTTTACATTCTTGCTTGCCAAAGCATCGGTCAGTTGCTTTAACATATTGGGGATGTTCTTGTGCAGAATGGTAATTCTGGTACCTGCCGCCTTGCCCATATCACAAGCCGGGAAGTTTACGCTGTTGATGATGTTACCATTTTCCAAGAAGTCCTTCATTTGTTCTGCTGCCATCACCGCACAGTTTTCTTCACTTTCCGGAGTGGATGCGCCCAAGTGGGGCATACAAATCACCTTATCGTGTTTTAAGAGTGCTTCGGTAGCAAAATCTGTTACATAACTTGCTAATTTGCCGCTATCCAATGCCGCAATCACGTCTGCTTCGTCTACCAGACTGTCACGGGAGAAGTTCAAAAGACGAGCGCCGTTCTTCATAGAAGCAAATGCCTCGGAATTAAACATACCCTTGGTTTCCGGAGTTGCCGGAACGTGAATGGTGATGTAATCTGCCTTTTCCAATACTTCCTGCAAACTGTTTGCTTTATGAGCAAACCGGGTCAGGCTCCAAGCCGCGTTCACGGACAGATAGGGGTCATAACCGATCACGTCCATACCCAAGTGATGTGCCGCATTGGCAACCCGAACGCCGATAGCACCAAGACCTACAACGCCTAAGGTTTTACCTTCGATTTCAGGACCAACAAAGTTGGACTTGCCTTTTTCCACCAAACCGGAGATAGCATCGCCCTCCCCGATTAAGGTCTTGGCCCATTGGATACCCTGTACCACACCACGGGATGCTAAGAACAAACCTGCCAAAACCAATTCTTTTACCGCATTGGCATTGGCACCGGGGGTATTGAATACAACAACACCTTCCTCGGTACACTTGTCGATAGGAATGTTATTCACACCGGCACCGGCACGGGCTACTGCACGAAGACTCTTAGGAAGTTCCATATCGTGCATTTTAAAACTTCTTAAAATGATACCATCAGGATTTGCAATCTCGTCTGCACAGGTGTAGTTTTCACCTAAACGGCCCAATCCTTTTTTAGAAATCTTATTGAGTGTTTGAATCTGATACATGGCTTTAAAACCTCACTTTTCAAAATTAGTTGTTTGCTTCAAACTCTTTCATAAAAGCAACCAATGCTTCTACACCTTCTTTGGGCATAGCATTGTAGATGCTGGCACGCATACCGCCAACGGAACGGTGACCCTTTAAGTTGATGAAGCCCTTTTCCTTTGCTTCTGCAATAAACTTTGCATTCAGTTCTTCGGACTCGGTTACGAAAGGTGCGTTCATCAAAGAGCGGTCTTCCGGAACAACGGTGCCCTTGAACATTTTAGAGTTGTCTAAGAAGTCGTAAAGGATCTTTGCCTTTTCTACGTTCTTTTCGTGCATTACTTTAATGCCACCCATTTCCTTAATCCACTCACATACCAAGCCGATCATATAGATGCCGTAGGTGGGAGGGGTGTTATACATAGAACCGTTTTCTGCGTGGGTGTCATACTTTAACATGGTGGGGGTGTTTTCCATTGCATCGCCCAGCAAGTCTTCACGGATGATAACCACGGTAACACCGGCAGGACCCATATTCTTTTGTGCGCCTGCATAGATTACACCAAACTTGGAGATATCTACTTCTTCGGAAAGGATACAAGAGGACATATCGGCAACTACAATCGCATCGCCAAAATCAGGCATGTTGTTGTAGTGGGTACCATAAATGGTATTGTTGTAGCAGATGTGAACAAAGTCTGCATCCGGGGTCAGCATAGACTTATCAACCTTAGGAAGATAAGAGAAAGTCTTGTCTGCGCTGGAAGCGATAGCGTTTGCTTCTAAGAAACGGCCGCCCTCAGCAAAAGCCTTCTTTGCCCATTGTCCGGTAATCACATAGTCTGCTTTTTTGTTCTTGTTGCCCAGGTTCATAGGAACCATGGCAAACTGCAAGTGTGCACCGCCCTGCAAAAAGAGAACCTTATAGTTATCCGGAACATTCATAATTTCACGGAAGGTAGCCTCTGTCTTATCGATGATAGCCTGATATTCCTTGGAACGGTGGCTCATTTCCATTACAGATTGACCGCTACCATTACAGTCCAGCATTTCTCTCTGGGCTCTTTCTAATACTTCAACAGGGAGCATAGAGGGTCCTGCTGAAAAATTGTAAACTCTGCTCATTGCAAAATTCCTCCTTTTATCTTTTCCCTCACTTGGTGAGAAAATCTTTTTTTGTTAAGATATTAACATTATATACCTATTATAAAGAAACGTCAACAGATTTTCCAAAAAAACCGACGGAATTTCCCCCTTTGTCCGCAAGTTCTGTCGACTTTTTGCACAAAGAAAAAAGATTGACACCGCAGAAAATCTGTTATACAATAATCATCGAGAAATAACCCCAAAAAAGGAGAATGATTATGCGGGTTTTAATGACCACCATGAAGTTGGATATCGGCGGTGCCGAAACACATATTGTAGAACTATCCAAAGCCCTTTTAAAACAAGGGGTTGAGGTTTGGGTCGCCTCCAACGGCGGTGCTTATGAAAAAGAACTTGCAACGGCGGGTATCCGGCATATTCAGGTTCCCTTTCACAGCAAAAACCCCTCCGCTATGGCAAAGGCATATCGGATGCTGAAAGAAATTATTCTGGAAAACGACATTGACGTGGTACACGCCCACGCCAGAATTCCGGCGTTTTTATGTGCCCTTTTGCACAAACGTTACCGGTTCCGGTTTGTCACCACCGCCCATTGGGTCTTTTCCACCCGCTTCCCCTATAACCTGTTAACCCGTTGGGGAGACCGTTCTTTGGCTGTCAGCGATGACATCAAAGACTATTTGGTAAATAATTATGGCATTGACCCGGAAAAAATTCGGGTTACCATCAACGGTATTGATTTGGAAAAATTCTCTAAGGATACGGATTTTTCAGAGATTGCAGAGGAATTTTCCCTTTCCCCGGATAAAACCCGAATTGTCTACGTCAGCCGTATGGACATTGACCGCAGTCTTGTCGCCCATAAACTGATTGAGGCTGTGCCGGCACTTCTTAAACAGATTCCCGATCTGGAAGTTGTCATTGTAGGCGGCGGTAATGACCTTGCGACCATTGAGGCAGAAGCCAAAGCAATGAATGACGCTGCCGGTAAACGAATCATTATCACCACCGGAAGCCGTACCGATATCAACCGGTTTGTCGCCTCCGGCAATTTGTTTATTGGCGTCAGCCGTGCGGCATTGGAGGCAATGGCTTGTGAAAAGCCCGCCATCATTGCCGGTAACGAAGGCTATATCGGCATTTTTGACGAAGATAAATTGCAGGTTTCCATTGACACCAACTTTTGTTGCCGTGGCTGTGCCCCCACCGAGACAGAAACCTTAACCCGGGATATTTTAGCGATTTTACAGGCACCCAAAGAAGAACAAGAAAGACTTGGTTTTTTTGCCAGAGAGACGGTCAAAGAACATTATTCCGTCACCACGATGGCAGAAGATGCCCTGAAAATGTATCTTTCCATCATCAAAGACCGGCCTATCAATCAGGTAGAACTTTCCGAAATGGAAAACATTCCGGAATATCTTGCCAATGTCAAATGTGCCAAAGCCTCTGCGGGGGGACGTTTTGATGTCATGTTGTCCGGCTACTACGGATTTCACAACAGCGGTGATGATTCGATTTTAAAAGCCATCATCGACGGACTTCGGGCAGAGCGTCCTGACATTCGGATTTTGGTTCTTTCCAATGACCCGGAGGAAACCAAACGGCTTTACGGCATTGCCGCCATCCATCGGTTCCATTTTCTTAAAATTTTATGGAATCTCCGGAAAACACGGCTTTTAATCAGCGGTGGCGGAAGTTTGATTCAGGATGTGACATCCGATAAGTCCTTGTTCTATTATCTCTTGATTATCCAAATGGGGCTTTGGGCCAAAACCAAAGTTATGCTTTATGCCAACGGCATCGGCCCCATCCGGAAAGAGAGAAACCACAAACACATCAGCCGGGTATTAAATCAGGTGGATCTGATTACCCTGCGGGAACCCTCTTCTTTGGAAGAATTGAAAAAATACGGGGTAACGGTTCCGAAAATTCGGATTACCGCAGACCCTGCCTTTACCTTGGTTCCGGCAGAAAAAGATGCGGTGGCAGCCCTTTTGGAAAATGCCCAACTGCCCCAAGATAAAGATTACTGCGGCATTGCCCTTCGCCCCTGGCGCTGGGCAGACGGAGATATGGAAAAAATTATCGCATCCTTAGCCGATGAAATTTACGAAGAATACGGACTGAATATTCTTTTTATTCCTATGCAGGAAGCCCGGGATACCGGAATTGCAGAAAGAACCCTTGCCCAAATGCATCACAGAGGCTACATTTTAAGAGGAACGCCCTCTCCGGCAGAACTGTTAGGCGTTGTGGGTGGTTCCCGATTTATCATCGGAATGCGGCTTCATACCCTGATTTATGCTGCCAGGATGGGAACCCCATCCATCGGCTTGATTTATGACCCCAAAGTGGCGGCCACCATGGATTATTTAGGTCAGGATTTTACCGAATCCGCAGAGCAAATCAATCCTTTGACGCTACGCCGGTACGTAGACCAGATTATGGAGTATCGGGACCGATATCACACAGAATTGAAAACTGCCGGCGAGATTTCCCTGCAAAAAGCAAAGGAAAATACCGCGCTTGCTTTAACTTTGCTGGGTCAATAACCAGACATGGGCATTTTCGGGATTTTTTGGCATATAATAAAATCGTTACTGTTCTTTTTATCAGGAAATCTTGCATTTTACCAAGAACCGTGCTATACTGATGGCACATACGAAAATTAGGGAGTTGAGGATATGGCTATACAACGCCGCAGCGGCGATGTACGCAACGAAAGAGCAAAAATCAAGGGTGCAAAGGCAGGTCGCCTGACCGCCGTTTTATTGGTGGTTGTCTTTTTGGCATTCTTTGTTTCTGTTGCCATTTATGCCTCTTCCTATACCGGAATTTATCCCAATATTTATGTAGGAGACTGTGACCTTGGCGGAAAAACCACCCAGGAGGCACTGGCTCTTTTAGACAAAACCTATGACGCAGAAACCTTAGCGGGAATGTCCATCCCCTTGATTTGCAAAGAAAACCGGGCAGAGTTGTCTCTTGATGAAATCTCCCTTTCTTTTGACAATCAGGCATCTGTGGACCTGGCAATGAAAAAAAGCGATTACAACAACATCTTTTCCAAAGCCTTTTTTATGGCACTGCACCTTGTAAAGAAAGATACCATAAACCCGGTTCTGTCCTATGATAAGGCAAAATTGGAAGAAGGCTTTTTGGAGGTTGCCGGCGAATTTGAAATTGAACCGGTAAACTACACCTTTGAAATCGAAAAATACCGGGTTATTCTTCATGGTAAGGTAAACGGCATCAAAGCCCTGCGGGAGCCTTTGGTGGCACAGGTAGAAAAACAGATTTGCCAGGCAGATTTTTCTGCGGTCCGTTTAGAGCCTGTCAGCGTTCATCCGGAAGATTTGGACTTTGACGAATTTTATCAATGGCTGACCTCCAAGCCCGAAAACGCATACTACGAAAAAGGAGAGGACGGCAAAGTCACCGTTCACCCTGGAAAATACCAATGCACCGTGGATAAGGAAACGGTAAAAAATGCTCTTGTTGCCGTAGACCAGGCAGAGGATAATATGATTGAGTTCCCGGTTGTCACCAAAGCGCCGGAACTGACCACCGAGATGTTGACCGAACGGCTCTACAAGGACAATCTCGGCAGTTATACCACCTATTACAGCGGTTCTGCCGCCAGAAACAACAACGTACAGTTGGCATCCAGCCGTATCAACGGCACAGAGTTAATGCCGGGCGACGAATTCTCCTACGACAAGACCATTCTTCCCAGAACGGTGAAAAACGGGTATCAGGCGGCTCCGGTTTACGTGGGCAACAAGGTGGAAAGCGGTATGGGCGGTGGCATTTGCCAACCTTCCTCTACCCTTTACGGTGCCGCACTTTATGCAAACTTAGAGATTTTGGAACGGCATAATCACAGTATGTTGGTTGGCTATATGCCGGCTGGCTTGGACGCCACCATTGCCGAGGGTTATCTGGATTTTCGCTTTAAAAACAACACCGGCTACCCCATTAAGATTGTGGCAGATTGCGGCGGCGGAAAATTGACTTTCAGCATCTTTGGTTATAATCCGGACAATATTTCGGTAGAACTTTTGCGGTCCGGCGGCGGTTTCAACTATTCCGTCACCCGGGTAGTCAAGAAAAACGGCGAAGAGATTTCAAGGCAACAACTGGGTTCCAGCAAATACTCTCCCAAGGCAACCGAGGAACCGGCACCTACCGAAACAGCAACGGCAGACCCCAATGCAACGGCAGATCCCAATGCAACGGCAGACCCCAATGCAACGGCAGACCCCAATGCAACTAATACGCCCGAAACAACAGACACACCGGCAGTAACGCCGGAACCGGAACCATCTCCGACAGTACCGGCAACAACGCCTGCTCCCACCGTTTCTAAAACAGTGGTTGTGCCAGACAACTTTTTATCTGAATAAACGAAAACCCGGTGCATCATTTGCGATGTACCCTGCTTCAGGGATCGGTGAAATTCCGTACCGGCGGTAAAGCCCGCGAGCAGATTCTTCTGCTGATTTGGTGAAATTCCAAAGCCGACAGTTTGCCAAGTAATTGGCGATAGTCTGGATGAAAGAAGTGTTTTTAAGCATAGTATTTTTCATTTCCCCCTGAACTTTTCAGGGGGATTCTTTTTTATAGGAGGTTATCATGATAAAACAAAAAATTTCTACCCGGATGCTGACCGGCGTCGCCATAGGCGGTGCGGTTTCCCTGCTTTTGATGATGCTGGATTTCAGTCTGCCCATTGCTCCATCCTTTATTAAATTGGATTTATCCGATTTGCCCGCTTTGGTTCTTTCCTTTGCTTTTGGGCCACTCTCCGGGGTACTTACCGAACTCATCAAAAACCTGCTCCATCTGCTTATGACCACCACCGGCGGGGTAGGCGAACTTTCCAACTTCCTTTTGGGTTCTGCCTTTGTTTTCCCGGCAGGACTGATTTATCGGAAAAGAAAGGGCCGTAAAAGTGCGCTCCTTGCTATGCTCACAGGATCCCTTTGTTTTTCCGTGGTTGGCATTTTCTCCAACTATTTTATTATGTTCCCCTTTTATACCAAGGTGATGGGCATCCCTATGGAAGCCATCATCGGTATGTGCCAGAAAATTCTTCCCTTTGTGGACAATCAATGGAAAGTTATTTTACTTAGTGTTACCCCCTTTAACCTTTTCAAAGGCGTGTTGGTATCTTTGGTAACCTTCTTGATTTATAAAAGACTTTCCCCGATATTAAAGGGATAAATAAAATATAGAAAGTGTAGGGGAGGGTTCCATCCCCTTCCGTTTCTTTCGACAGAAGCACACCTCTGCCTACAATTTCCATTAAAAAACCTCCCGTCAGGGAGGTTTTTCTTATATGGTCAGCCATTTTTTTGCCATCCGCAAAAACATCAACCAAGGATTAATACGGTCAACTGCTTTTTCCGCAACCAAGTCTTTTCGCATCACCTCTTCCCCGTCAATCCGGAAAATAATTTCTCCTAATTTTTGGTTCTCTTCCACAGGCGCCCTTACAGACTCTTCTGCCACAACCTCACATTCTACCCGGTCTTGATTTCCTTTTTTAACCACAAACCCCACCGACTCTTCTTTGGGTTTTACCACCGTTTCTTTTCCGCTATGCACCGTGATTTCCGGTAAGGTGATGTCCATCTCGTCGCTGTCTGCCACGGCATAGTTGGCAAACCCGTAGTCCAAAAGCGCAGAAGCACTTCCGAATCGTTCTGCCGTGGACGGCGCACAAATCACCACCGCAATCAATTGCATACAAGTCGGAGGCCAAGCGGTCTTAGGAAGACAAACCAAATGATCAACTCCTTG
>JAZPYU010000177.1:0-9572 GCA_045544295.1 Ructibacterium sp.
GTGAAACTGGCTATCTTTTTCATAGGTTCTTTGCCACCTCTTGGATTAGTTTCTGCATACGTTCCTGACCGATTTGCTCTGCATTACCAATAACTTCCCGATTCAGTCCGCCGTTTTCCATTCCTGCCGCCATATTGGTGACACAGGAAAACCCTAACACTTTCATACCGCAATGTGCTGCGGCAATCACCTCCGGAACGGTGGACATTCCCACCAAATCTGCGCCCAATACCCGGAGCATCCGGATTTCTGCCGGAGTTTCAAACTGAGGACCACCCATATAGGCATACACACCCTCTTGCAAAGAAATCCCCACATCTTTTGCAGACTTTTGGGAAATCTCTTGCAATTCGTTATCATAGACCGTTGTCATATCAAAGAACCGGTCACCAAACTCTTCTTCATTCTTCCCACGGACAGGACTTTCCAAATCAAACTTGATATGATCGGTAATCAGTATCACATCACCGGGAGTAAAACTTTCGTTAATCCCGCCGGCAGCATTGGTAAGAATGATGGTTTCTATTCCCAACTTCTTCATCATTCGAATGGGAATTGCCAGTTCCTGCATAGAATACCCCTCATAGTAGTGGTTACGCCCCTGCATCACAAGGACTTCACGCCCCGAAAGGGTACCCGCAATCAGCCGTCCTTTATGGCCGGGAGCCGTAGATACCGGGAAACCGGGAATTTCCTCATAGGGAATGATGGCATCCACAGAAACAAGTTCTGCAACACCGCCAAGACCGGTTCCTAAAATGATACCTAGTTTGGGGGAGATATGCATTTTGTTTTGAATACATTCTACACCTTGTTGAACCATCCATACTCACCTTACAAAACAGCCTGACGCACACCCATAGGATATGCGTCTTTGGCGTATTATTTAAAGTATTTTACACCGGATGCAAAGATTTTCTGGTCTTTGTTGCCGGGGATATTTTTAAAGACATCATTTTTAAAACGCTCGGAATGACCCATCTTACCCAACACACGTCCATCCGCACTGGTAATACCCTCGATCGCATAATAAGAGCCATTGGGGTTATAGGGCATCTCATAGGTAGGCTCTCCGTTTAAGTCAACGTATTGGGTTGCAATCTGTCCATTCTTTTCCATTTCCAAAATGGTCTCCGGACTTGCAACAAACCGACCTTCACCGTGAGAAACCGCAATCTGATGAATGTCACCCAATTCTACACCGCTGAACCAGGGAGATTTCACAGAGGAAATCCGGGTAGAAACAATCTGGGAAACGTGACGGCCAATGGTATTAAAGGTCAAAGTAGGACTATCCTTTTCCGCTTTACGGATTTCACCATAGGGAACCAAACCAAGTTTAATCAATGCCTGGAATCCGTTACAGATACCCAGCATCAAGCCATCTCTCTGATAAAGCAGTTCCATCACCGCTTCTTTGACTCTTTCGTTTTCAAAAGCAGCCTTGATGAACTTACCGGAACCGTCCGGTTCGTCACCGCCGGAGAAACCACCGGGAAGCATAACAATTTGTGCATCATTGATGGACTTCACAAAACGGTTGATAGAATCTTCAATATGTGCCGCCTTTAAATTCTTAAAGATTTGCACGTCAGCAACACCGCCGGCACGTTCAAAGGCACGGGCAGAATCATATTCACAGTTGGTACCCGGGAATGCAGGGATAAAGATTTTCGGCTTTGCAAAAGTCTGTGAGGGTTTGATGTTTACTCTCTCACCGTAGGCAAACTTCTTCATACCAACATCTTCACAAGGCACACGGGTTGCAAACACTTCTTCCAAAGGTTTTTCCCAAGCGGAAATCAAACTATCCAAAGAAATGGTTTCACCCTCGATGGTAATTTTACCGTCATCGGTGGTATAACCCAGTTTTACCGCCTCAACCATATCACCGATAAAACCAACGGCACCGGCGCCCTTAACCTCAACCAAGATGCTACCGTAAGCGGCATCAAAAAGGTGCTTCTTGTCGCAGCATCCCGCAAATTCAAAACCAATCTTATTACCAAAGCCCATCTTGCAGATGGCTTCCATGACACCGCCGGCACCTACTGCCCATGCAGACTGAATCAAACCGAATTGGGTATCATTAATCATATTGTAAAGCATGCCATAGAGCACCTTTAAACTCTCAAAATCAGGCATTTGATTTTCGTCATATTTGGGTTTAAGCCACAATACCACATTCCCTGCATTCTTAAACTCCCCGGAAGTTGCAATCTTTGCAGAAAGTGGTGCTACGGCAAAAGAGGTCAGCGTGGGGGGAACATCGATATCGTTAAAGGAGCCGGACATACTGTCCTTACCGCCGATAGCGGCAATGCCAAGCGCCTCCTGTGCAGTATATCCGCCAAGAAGTGCCGCCAAAGGCTTACCCCAACGCTTGGGGTCATTGCCCAAACGTTCAAAATATTCCTGGAAGGTCAAATAAATATCTTTATAATCTGCACCGGCACAAACCGCCTTGGTGACAGAATCTACCACCGCATAGACAGAGCCAAGGAAAGGATTTGCCTTGGAAATCTTAGGATTATAGCCATAACTCATAACCGTTGCGGTATTGTTTTCTTTATGGATGGTAGGAATCTTCGCTACCATATTTTGTTGCGGGGTCAACTGATACTTACCGCCATAAGGCATAAAGACAGAGCCTGCACCAATGGTACTGTCAAAACGTTCTACCAAACCCTTTTGGGAGGCAATATTCAAATCACCCATCATATTATGGAGTTTTTCTGTCCAGGTTTCACCCTCCGGTGTACCGTCAAACAAAGCGGCATCATAATTTCCCGCCGGAACTAAAACATCAATATGCTTTTCTGCACCATTGGTATTTAAGAAATCACGGCTGATGTCACAGATGGTTTTATCCCGCCAACTCATTTGGAGACGGTTGGTGTCGGTTACTTCGGCAACGACTACTGCCTCTAAGTTTTCTTTATCTGCCTCCTCAATAAACTTGTCCACATCTTTGGCACGAACAACCACTGCCATTCTCTCCTGAGACTCGGAAATAGCAAGTTCAGTACCGTCAAGACCTTCATACTTCTTGGGAACTTTATCTAAGTTAATCTTAAGTCCGTCTGCCAGTTCGCCAATAGCAACAGATACACCACCTGCACCAAAGTCATTACAACGACGGATTAAAGTAGTAACCTCTTTCTTTCTGAACAATCTTTGCAGTTTTCTCTCAACAGGGGCGTTACCCTTTTGTACTTCTGCACCGCAAGATTCCAAAGAAGAATCATCGTGTGCCTTAGAAGAACCGGTAGCACCGCCACAACCGTCACGTCCGGTCATACCACCAAGCAGGATTACCATATCCCCGGCTTCCGGCACTTCACGGACAACATTTTCCTTGGGCGCCGCCGCGATAACCGCACCGATTTCCATTCTCTTTGCAATATAACCCTGGTCATAAATTTCCGCTACCTGACCGGTGGCAAGACCAATCTGGTTACCATAAGAACTGTAACCCTGTGCCGCACCAACCGTAATCTTCCGCTGAGGAAGTTTGCCGTGCATGGTATCCTTTAAGGTGGCTCTGGGGTCACCGGAACCGGTCACGCGCATTGCCTGATATACATAAGAACGACCGGACAGCGGGTCACGGATGGCACCGCCAAGACAGGTTGCCGCACCACCGAAAGGTTCAATTTCCGTTGGGTGGTTGTGGGTTTCGTTCTTGAACATCACAAGCCAGTCTTCCTGGGTGCCGTCTTCCATATCAACTTTAACATTGATGGAACAAGCGTTGATTTCTTCGGACTCATCCAGGGCTTTGAGCATCCCTTGTTTCTTTAATTCTTTTACCGCAATGGTTGCAACATCCATCAGGCAGATATTCTTCTTTCTGTCACCATAAACCGCTTTGCGGGATGCTAAGTAGTTATCATAAGCATTTTGAACCAACTTATCCTCAATTTCCACATTGTCTAAAATGGTGGAGAATGTGGTATGACGACAATGGTCAGACCAATAAGTATCAATCATCCGCACCTCAGTTAAGGTGGGGTTTCTCTTCTCGGTATTCTTAAAATAATCCTGACAGAATTTTACATCGTCCAAATCCATAGCAAGACCTAACTGAGAAAGCAAAGCCTTTAATCCGTCTTCGTCCATAGTAATAAATCCGTCAATGCTCTTTACATCTTCGGGAACATCTAATTTATCTACTAAGGTTTCCGGTTTGTCAAATCCGGCAAGACGGGATTCTACAGGGTTTACACAGTAGTTTTCTGCCGCGTGCAGTTCTTCCTCGGTAACATCACCCAGAAGAACCACAATCTTTGCAGTACGAACCACCGGTTTTTCACCACCGGTCATAATCTGCACACATTGTGCCGCACTATCTGCACGTTGGTCAAACTGACCGGGCAGATATTCCATAGCAAAGTATTTACCCTCGGTAATCTCTAAATTCTCTCTTACCAAGGTATCTACCTGAGGTTCTGCAAAGACAGTGTCTTTGGTCAATTCCAGTTCCGCCTCAGAAAGTCCTTCCACATCATAACGGTTGATAAGACGAACTCCGGTCAACCCTTTTAAACCAAGATTTTCTCTCAGGTCACGGCAGATAGCACCTGCCTCAATATCAAACCCTTTTCTTTTTTCTACAAATAAGCGTTGTATGCTCAATATTATCGCTCCATTCTGTCAAGATGTTATATCTATGGAATTTTTTTCACCACTTTACATTGTACTCTTAACCCCTTATTTTGTCAAGGAAAATCCAAAGAAAAACGACAGATTTCACCATGGAAAAACCATAGGAAAATCCGTCGTTTTTTGGTGATTTTGCCATCCTTATAAAACCCGGGTTAAAATTGCCGTAAAAATCAATCCGGGAATTCCTAAAACACCCGTTGTCATAGCCGTCAGCGGATTGATCGCAAGATACCACCCCAAGCCAGAAAAGACAAGATTGAATATTCCAATACCAACTCCGCCCAAAACACAACTTCCGGCAAGTTTTAGCAGCCATTTGATAGGTCTGATAAAAATCCAACAGAGAAGATATAAGAAAAATAAACCTACTACATAAAGAACAATCGTTCCTACATCCATACCATCACCTCTTGTTTTATCCTATGAAAAAAGATGGACAAATATGTCCATCTTTTTTAATCAAAAATCTTTTGTACGCCTTTTTCATCCTGATAAAATATTTTCATACGATGAATAACCCAATCAGAAACAAAACCGTCTCCTAAATACTCACCGATGGCTTTGCCTAAAATTTCCGGTTTTAAGTTCCGTTCGCCACCGGCATCCAAAACCACCCGAAGCCAGAATTCGTCTTGCTTTATTTCTTCTACTTCAAAGGCGTGGAGATAGTCCATCAAGTTAATCTGCTTTTCTCCTTTTTTCTTGGTCTTTTTGGTAACTAAAATCTCCTCTTTGGCAAAAAACTTTTTCAAATCTTCCCCACTTACTTTTTGGGTAGTTAATCCCTGCATCTCATATTCTGCAGAAACAATATCCGCCGCCTTTGCTTCCGGCAAATGCACGTCTAAAACCTTGATATCCATAGGCAGATTGGCATTTAATTTCTCCATAATTTCTGTGCCATTCAATCCATCCTCAAACTGGATATCCACCGTTTCGCAACCGCTGGTAACACCAATGGGAAGTGGCAAAGAAAAGGTCATTTTCTGATGGGGGTTAAACCCCTGAGAATAAACTACGGGAAGTCCGCTTCTTTGAATGGCACGGGTAAAACACCGTAGTAAATCCAAGTGGGAAATGTATTTTCCCATTCCGGTCTTTGAAAAAACAACACGCCATTTACTCAAAGCAAACACCTCCTCCGAATCGGGTAGCACCGCACCCGGAACAGCCCTCTCTGCAAGAGGGGGTTGTTTCCCCTTTGTATGCTTTTTCATATTCCTTTATCATAAACTTTTTGCTAACGCCGATATCCGCATAATCCCAAGGTAAAATTTCATCCATACCAATGCGGCGATGGGCGTAAAATACCGGGTCAATATCACAGATTTTGAAAGCCTCCATCCATTTTTCATAATCAAAAAAGTCGGTCCAGCCATCAAATTTACAGCCCAGTTTTTGTGCCTCAATCAGCACCTTGCCAAGCCGTCTGTCGCCTTTGGCAAAGACTTCTTCCAAAAAACTGACATCACTGTTATGCCAGTTATACACAATCTTTTTATTGGTAATAGATTCTTTGAGCATTTTTGCCTTTTCTTCCATCTCGGAAATCTTATTCTGGGGTTCCCATTGGAACGGGGTAAAGGGCTTTGGCACAAAGAAAGAGGTACTCACCGTCACCGATACACTTCTGCCTTTGCGAACTTCTTTGGGAAGTTCATAAAAGGCATCAATGACCTTTTGGGCAAGGTGACCAATACCCAAAACATCTTCCTCCGTCTCGGTGGGAAGACCCAACATAAAATACAGTTTAATCCGGTTATAACCGCCGGCAAATGCAATCTTTGCCGTCCGCATCAAATCTTCTTCCAAGACATTTTTGTTAATCACATCCCGAAGCCGTTGAGTACCCGCCTCCGGCGCAAAGGTAAGACCGCTTTTTTTCACTTTTTGCACCTTTTCCATCAATTCCATAGAGAAATTATCCACACGAAGAGACGGCAAAGAAAGGTTGATTTTTTTATCCACCGTTAAGGCAAGTAAGCCATCGGTCAATTCAAATAATTTGGTATAATCGCTGGTACTGAGAGAGGTCATAGACATCTCCTCATAGCCGGTATTGGCAATGGAATTTTCTGCCACTTTTAAGAGTGTCTCTACGGAACGTTCCCGCACCGGACGATAGATATACCCCGCCTGACAGAACCGACAACCACGGATACAACCACGGAAAAGTTCCAGCATAATCCGGTCGTGCACCGTTTCCATAAAGGGGACAATCAGTTTTTCCGGGATATAAGTGTTATCCATATCCTTGATAATCCGCTTTTTCACTTGTTTGGGAATATCGGGGCGGTTGGGTTCAAAAGAGGCAATGGTGTTGTCCTCGTTATAAGTAACATCGTAAAATGAGGGGACATAAACCCCTTCGATTTTGGCGATTTCCAAAAGATAATCTTCTCTTGATTTTTCGCTCTTTTTCCACGCTTTATAAACCTCTACGATTTCACCGTTAACTTCTTCCCCCTCGCCTAAGATAAAAAAGTCCACCAAATCTGATAAGGGTTCTGCATGATAGGCACAAGGGCCACCACAATGCACAAAGGTATCCTCTCTCTTTCGATCTTTGGCAAGAAGCGGAATTCCGGCAAGGTCTAACATATTCACAATATTAGAATAACTCATTTCGTATTGGAGGGTAAAACCTACCAAATCAAAATCCCGGACAGGAACACAACTTTCCATAGAAAGGAGCGGAATCCCCTCTTTTCTCAGTTCCTGTTCCATATCATCCCAGGGGGCAAACACACGTTCGCAAACGGTATCTTCCCTATCGTTTAGCATATGATAAAGAATTTTCATTCCAAGGTGGGACATACCTACTTCATAAACGTCAGGAAAGCAGAATGCCACACTGACCATATCTTCTTTCCATTCTTTATGGACACTATTAAATTCATTTCCGATATAACGGGCAGGCTTTTGTACCCGCTTTAAGCATTGTTCCAGTTTTGCACGATACATGGTCTTCCTCCTGCTACTTTTCTCATCTTTTCTATGATACACCATTTTTTCAAAAGTTACAAGCATAAACTTAGGAATTTTCCCATAAATATTACCAAAAGAAGTTGTCCCGAAAGCAGGTGATAGGATGAATAAAACAAAAAACACTAAGAAACAAATTTTATTTGGAAATTTATTTCGACTTTTATGGAAACAAGTTTTCACCACGGCACTTTGTGCCATTTTAGTTCTTACCGCCCATTTTACAGGGAAACAGCCCTTTGTGAACTACACAAAAGCCTTAGGCAACGCCATTCGTTACGAGGTAGACACCGAGGGATTGCAACAATCCGGATCCGGGATTATAAAATGGCTTCGTCAACGATTTTCAAAGGAAACGGAGGGAAACCAAAACGAATAAACACAGACTTTCTTTCACACCTACCGGTAACATCCTCCTTGGCAAAAGCAGTTTTCATTTGCTTTTGCCCTTACTTTTTTTGACTGCCTATTTCGGGGACTATCTTCTTGCCTTTTCCCTTTGTTGGGGAATTGCATTCCTTCACGAAACCTCACACATCTTGGTTTCTTTTGGGTTGGGCATCCCCATCACCGGCATTGGCATCCACCCCTTTGGCATTTCTGCACGGCTGAAAGACCCTATTATCAAATCACCGCTCAAAGAAATTCTTATCGCCTTTACCGGTCCTTTCGTCAATTTTTTTCTTTCTTTCGTTCTTTTTCTGGTTTATCAGATTTATCCAAGGGAATGGCTTTGGTACAGTCAAAACGCCTCTTTGGCTATGGGGCTTTTTAATTTAATTCCCTGTCTGCCTTTGGATGGTGGCAGAATTTTAAGAGCCATCCTGACCTTAGGTTCCGATGCGCTTTCTGCCTGGCAGACTGCCCTGCGACTCAGTCGCTTTGTTAGCATTTTTCTTTTTAGCATCGGCATTTTTCTTTTACTGACAACGCCTTTTCAGTTTTCTCTTTTAATGATTTCCGCTTTTCTTTTGGGGAACCTCTGTCTGGAAGAAAAAAGTATCTCCCATCAGGCATTACGGGAAATTCTTTACTATAAAGAAAAGCCAGAACGGGAGGCGCTCAATCCCACCTCCGTTCTGACTGCTTATCAAAGTCTGCCCGCAAGAAAACTGTTGCGGAAACTTTCTTACCACAAATATTATCAAATCCAAGTTTTGGATGACAACCAAAACATCGTTGGCACCCTGACAGAGAGCCAGATTTTAGATGCTCTGCTAAACCAAGGCATCCGTATCAAGTTAGGAGAAATTCTTTCAGTTCCTCCACAGTTTCCGCATAGAAATCAGCACCGGCGGACTCCAATTCCCCCGGCTTAGCATAACCAAAACGAACACCCAAAGACTTGATTCCGCAGGCTTTGGCACCTTCCACATCCTGCTTTCTATCGCCAATCATCAAAACTCTTTCAGAAGACGGATTGCCAAGTTGCCTGAGCACTTCGGCAATCACGTCTTTTTTATAGTTCCGGGTACCATCAAGTTCCGCACCTACCACCACGGAAAAATAAGGGGCAAGTCCAAATTCTTCTAAAATCCGTTTGGCATAAACTTCCGGCTTGGCGGTGGCAAGACAGATGGTTTTCCCCTCCTTTTTCAGGGCATCTAACATTTCTATAATGCCATCGTAAACCCGATTTTCAAAAAGCCCCGTCACCGAAAACCGTTCCCGGTATTTGGCAACCGCCGCCTCTCCCTTTTCTTTGGAAAACCCATAATGCCCCATAAAAGCATCAATCAACGGCGGCCCAATCACCCAGGTTAGATTCTCTTGCTTTTCCTCTATCCCAAAAGCGGACAGGGCATACTGAAAAGACTTGGTAATCCCCTCAAAAGGGTCGGTCAGGGTACCATCTAAGTCAAACAACAAATACCGATACATAATTTACCTCTAAATGATAATTTTAGGATTTTCTTTGG
>JAZPYU010000178.1:0-11366 GCA_045544295.1 Ructibacterium sp.
CCATAATCCTATTTTAAAGATGGTAACCCCAAAAACAGAGAAACAGGTTTTGGAAGATGAAAAGGTGGAATAAATATTTGGCAGTATTTCTGGTCCTTTTCCAGTTATGTCTGTCTATACCATTGGTAGAGGCGGCATCCCCGCCTGCCTGGCTGGTGGAATTAAACGGCGGAGACTGGACACAGAATGCTAATGCATCTAAAATAATCAAAAAGAATATGAAAGTGCCCATTCTCCTTTATCACCATCTTTCGGATGAGGAGTTCAGCGGTGGCAATGAAGTGTCTTTGATTTCCCCCTATGTTTTCAGACTGCATATGACGGCAATCAAGATAAACTTTACGCCTATCAGTTTGCGACAGTACTATGAATATGTGGAATGTAAGGACGGTAGTGTTACCCTGCCCGACAATCCTATCATTGTCACCTTTGATGACGGGTATCTCAGTAATTATGAAATTGCCTATCCCATCTTAAAAGAGTTGGAGATTCCAGCAACCATTTTTATTGTGACCGATACGGTAGGGGAAGTCGGCGGCGCTGGCAAGGTAAATTATTCGCACTTTACTTGGGAACAGGCAAGAGAAATGGAAGAGAGCGGATTGATTGAAATTCAATCCCATACCCGTTCTCATCAGGAATTGGCGAATTTAAGTTACAGCCAAATGGTTTTAGAACTGAGAAAATCCAAGTACGACTTGGAAAAAAACTTAGGGCACGAATGTGATATGATAGCGTTCCCTTATGGCTCTTATAACGATGATGTCATTGCTGCATCCCATGCGGCAGGCTATCAATTGCAGGCGCGGGTGGATAATAAAGCCACGGTAGAGAGTTTTGAAGTCAATCTTCCCTCAGAGGGAGTAGATGCCTTGACCCGAATGACGGTGTCTGGAACCATGGCGAATGTGAATATGATTGATATTGTAAGACAGGCTATGGCAAGAAAGGTGGTTCCCATCTTAGATGGTTGGGAATAACAGGAGGTAGAAAAGTATGAGTATTTTAAAAATTCCGGAGGGATATCAACCTACCTTAGGACTTTATGAAACCCAAAAGGCAATAGAGGTGATTAAGCAGAATTTTGTGGAAGGTTTAACCAAGGCGTTAAACCTTCGCAGAGTGACGGCACCTTTGTTTGTAGATGCCAAATCCGGTCTTAATGATGACTTAAATGGTATCGAGCGGGCAGTATCCTTTGATATTCCCGATGCCGGTGCGGATGCACAAGTGGTACATTCTCTGGCTAAATGGAAGAGAATGGCCCTTGGGAAATATGAATTCCCCATTGGCGAGGGTCTTTATACCGATATGAACGCCATCCGTCGGGATGAAACCTTAGACAACCTTCACTCTGTCTATGTGGATCAATGGGACTGGTGTCGGGTTATTTCCCGGGAGGACAGAAATAAGGAATTTTTAAAAGAGACGGTGCAAAACATTGTGGATGCGGTTTGCGATACCTTGGATGAAATCAAAAAACAATTTCCTCAGATTACCACCGAACTGAAACGTGAGGTCTCTTTTGTTACCACCCAGGAACTGGAAGACCTTTATCCAGATATGACCGGGAAGGAGCGGGAAATCGCTTATACCAAGGAACACAAGACGGTGTTTTTAATGGAGATTGGTGATGTGCTCAAATCCGGCAAACGCCACGATGGTCGTGCTCCGGACTATGACGATTGGAAACTCAACGGTGACATTCTTTTCTGGGATGATGTATTAGAAACCGCGTTGGAGATTTCTTCTATGGGAATCCGGGTCGATGAAACCTCTCTTTGCGAACAGTTAGAAAAAGCAGGTTGTAACGATAGAAAGGAACTGCCTTTCCATAAGGAACTTCTTTCCGGAAAACTTCCCCTTACTATGGGTGGCGGTGTTGGACAGTCCCGGCTTTGTATGTTGCTTTTAGGCAAAGCCCATGTTGGTGAGGTTCAAGTTTCTGTTTGGGATCAAGAAACGATTGACGGTTGCAAAGCGGCCGGTATTCAACTTTTATAAAGGCGGGAGGAAAACAAATGAAAACGGATATCGAGATTGCACAGGGCGCAAAAATGAAACCCATCCGGGAAATCGCAGAAAGCCTTCATATTTCTGAGGACAGTTTAGAGTATTATGGCAAATATAAAGCAAAATTAGGTGACGAGGTTTGGAAGAGCGTTGCCCATAAGCCGGAAGGTAAATTGATTTTGGTGACTGCTATCAACCCTACCCCTGCCGGAGAAGGTAAAACCACCACCACAGTAGGTTTGGGTCAGGCAATGGCGAAAATCGGCAAGTCTGCCATCATTGCACTCAGAGAACCCTCTATGGGTCCTGTTATGGGTGTTAAGGGCGGTGCCGCTGGCGGGGGTTATGCACAGGTTGTGCCTATGGAAGATATCAACCTGCATTTCACCGGTGATATGCACGCCATTACCGCGGCAAACAATTTGCTCTCTGCCGCGATTGATAACCATATCCATCAGGGAAACGCCTTAAAGTTGGATGCCAGAAAGATTACATGGAAACGTTGTCTTGATATGAATGACCGTGCGCTCCGTCAGGTGATTGTAGGTCTTGGCGGCAAGGTGAACGGATTCCCCAGAGAAGACGGGTTTATGATTACCGTTGCCAGTGAGATTATGGCAATTCTCTGTTTGGCAGACGATATGGAAGATTTAAAGGCACGTATCGGCAGAATTGTGATTGGCTATAATTCAGAGGGACAGCCGGTAACGGCTGCTCAGTTAGAGGTTGCCGGCGCTATGGCGCTTCTCTTAAAAGATGCCATGAAACCTAACCTGGTGCAAACTTTGGAAAATACTCCCTGTTTGATGCATGGTGGTCCCTTTGCAAACATTGCCCATGGCTGTAACTCAGTACAAGCAACCAAATTGGGGTTGAAACTGGCAGACTACTGCATTACCGAGGCAGGTTTTGGTTCTGACCTTGGTGCAGAGAAGTTCTTTGATATCAAATGCCGGTATGCAGGTTTAAAACCCAGTATGGTAGTTCTGGTTGCAACGGTGCGGGCGCTGAAATATAATGGCGGTGTTCCCAAGGCTGATTTGGCAGAAGAAAACTTAGATGCCTTAAAGAAAGGTCTTGTGAACTTAGGCGCACATATTGAAAATATGCAAAAGTATGGTTTGCCTGTTGTGGTTGCCATGAACCGTTTTGGCACGGATACCGACAGAGAACTTGCCTTGGTAGAAGAATACTGCAAAGTAAAAGGGGTAGAAGCCTCTATGTGTGAAGTCTTTGCCAAGGGCGGAGACGGCGGTATTGATTTGGCAGAAAAAGTAGTAAAAACTATCGCGGAAGCAGATGGCAAAGATAACTTTGCCCCCATTTACGATGCAGAGGCACCTATCAAAGATAAGATTTTTGCCATTGCGAAGACCATTTATGGTGCCGATGATGTAACCTATACCGGTAAAGCGGAAAATGAGATTAAGCAACTGACCACTCTGGGATTTGATAAACTGCCTATCTGTATGGCAAAAACCCAATATTCCCTGTCTGATAACCCCAAACTGTTGGGCAGACCGGAAGGCTTTACCGTAACCGTGCGGGAAGTAAGAGTTTCTGCCGGCGCAGGATTTGTGGTGGTGTTGACTGGTGATGTTATGACCATGCCGGGACTTCCTCCGGTGCCTGCGGCAAATCGTATGGATATTGATAAGGACGGAATGATCACCGGCCTGTTTTAAGAGGGTGAGACTTTGTTTATAGCAGATTCTTATGATGTTGCTGTGGTCGGTGCCGGTCACGCCGGCATCGAAGCGGCACTTGCCGCATCCCGGTTAGGGATGCGGACTTGTTTGTTCTCCATTAGTTTGGATTCGGTAGCCAATCTTCCCTGTAATCCCAGTATTGGCGGAACCGCCAAAGGACATTTGGTGAGAGAAATTGATGCATTGGGTGGCGAAATGGGAAAGGCGGCAGACGCTACCTTTATCCAGTCCCGGATTTTAAATCGGGGCAAAGGTCCGGCGGTACATTCGCTCCGTGCCCAGATTGACCGGAGGAAATATCAAAACGATATGAAACACCGGATTGAATTGACGGAGAATTTAGATTTGCGTCAGGCAGAAATTGTGGACGTTACCTTAGACGAAAACGGCGCTGTCCGGTCTGTGATTGCCAGAAGCGGCGCAGAATATTTTTGCAAGGCGGCAATTCTTTGTACCGGAACCTATTTAAAGGCGCGGATTATTATTGGGGAATTCAGTCAGGAAAGTGGCCCGGACGGGGTTTTCCCTGCCACGGAACTTTCTCAGAATTTAAAAAGAATAGGTCTTAATCTGGTGCGGTTTAAAACCGGAACGCCTCCCAGAATCAACAAGCGTAGTATTGATTTTTCTAAACTGGAAGAACAATGGGGCGACGAGGAGATTACTCCATTCTCTTTTGAAACCAAAGGAAAAATGAAAAACCAATCTATGTGTTATATTACTTACACCAATGAAAAAACCAAGCAGATTATCTTGGATAACCTGCATCGGTCTCCGCTTTATGGTGGGGATATCAAGGGTATCGGCCCTCGGTATTGCCCATCCATTGAGGATAAAATTGTCCGCTTTAAGGATAAGGAACGGCACCAGTTGTTTGTGGAACCAATGGGACTGGATACCGAGGAAATGTATCTGCAAGGCTTTTCCAGCAGTATGCCGGAAGATGTGCAGATAGAGATGATTCATTCTCTGCCTGGATTTGAACACGCCCAAGTTATGCGGAACGCTTATGCTATTGAATATGATTGTATTGACCCCTTACAGTTAAATCCGTCTCTGGAACTGAAAAAAGTTCCCGGCCTTTATGGTGCCGGTCAGTTTAACGGGACTTCCGGCTATGAAGAAGCGGCGGCACAGGGTTTGATGGCAGGTATCAATGCAGCAAGAAAACTTTCCGGGAAAGAACCGGTGGTGATTGACCGTTCCGAGGCGTATATCGGTGCCTTGATTGATGATTTGGTAACCAAAGGAACCAATGAGCCTTACCGGATGATGACATCCCGGTCAGAATATCGTTTGTTGCTTCGTCAGGATAATGCTGATTTGCGGTTGACCCCTTTGGGTTATGAAATCGGTTTGATTTCCGAGGAGCGTTTTCAAGCCTTTCTGGAAAAGAAGGCAGCCATAGAGAAAGAAATTGAACGGTTGGAAGGATTAAGTCTTTCTCCCACAGAGGCAATGCAAAACTATTTAAAAGAGGTAGAAAGCACCCCTCTTTCCGCCGGAATTCGGGCGGCAGAATTGTTAAAACGTCCGCAAGTGACCTACGAGGGGCTTGGTGCATTTGACCCGGATAGACCCGAAATCTGTCGGGAAGTAGCAGAACAGGTGGAAATTTCCATCAAGTATGAGGGCTATATCAAACGGCAATTATCCCAGGCGGCACAGTTTGCCAAGTTGGAGGCAAAAAAACTTCCGGCAGATATGGATTACCTGAACTTAGACGGTTTACGGTTAGAAGCCAGACAGAAATTGGATCAAATCAGACCTGCCTCTTTGGGACAGGCTTCCAGAATTTCCGGCGTATCTCCGGCGGACATCACCGTTTTAATGATTTACCTGAAAACCAAAGGTAATAAAGAAGAATAAAAAAGCCGGGCAAAACGAAAGTTTTGCCCCGGCATTTTAGCGGATAAAGGGTTATTTAACGGTTAAAATATTATAAAGTTCCAAGTCTTGCTCCATAGCATAAGCCACCGTGTTATAGGTTCCGCTTCGTTGGTTGGTAAGGTAGAAAACACAATGACTGCTATGATCAACCATAAAACGATTTCGCTTCATCATACAGGTGGGAGAATATTTTTCGGAAATATAGTATATTTCGTCTGCACTGTTACAGATGTTTTGGTATTGCTGCCTGTTAGGTTCTTTCCAATGTTTGTCCTGGTCTTTACAAGGCAATGCCAAAATCAAACGAATCTGCGGAAAATCTTGTCGCATAGACAAAATAGTTTGTGCTGCTATGGTGTCAAACCCTAATGCACCGCCGGTGATGAAATCAGTAACGCCGGCCTTAATCAGGTGGCAGATTTGGTTTTTTAGTTGATAGGGCAAGTTTTCCCGGAATTGTTTGGCAATAATACGATGTCCGGTAAAGCAACAAGCCTTGGCTTTTTCTATCATAAAAAGACTCCGTTCCTATGTAGTAATCCTATTGTATCACATATTTTGACAGACTGTCAACGTCAACCAAAGGAAGTGTAAACTCATGAAAATTCTTTTGCAACTGGCAGGTATTTTTGGACTATGCCTGATTTGTTCCGGTATTTCGGAACTGTTGCCTTTTGTTTTTCCCGGTAGTGCCATTGCGATGGTTTTGCTGTTTTTGGCATTTCTTTTTAAACTTGTCCGTGTTTCCGATGTGGAAGAGGTGGGAGAATTTCTTTTAAAGAATATGGCGTTCTTTTTTGTTCCGCCGGGGGTTGCCTTGATGGAATGTTTTGAGGAAATGAAAAGTGCGGTGCTTCCCATTTTGATTATTTGTATCGTGTCCACCTTTGTAACATTTGCGGCAACTGCCTATACCGTGCGGTTTGCTTGTTATCTGCAAAGAAAGATAAAGGAAAGGGGAAAGACAAAATGATTGACATTTTAAAAGGCTTAACCCAGACTCCGGCATTTGGTTTGATCATTACCATCCTCACCTATGGCATTGGAGTATGGCTGAACAAAAAAGCAAAAACACCTTTGGTAAATCCTTTGCTGATTTCTCTTTTGTTGATTATTGGAATATTAGTAACCTTTCGAATCCCCTATCATCACTACGAGATTGGCGGCGATATGATTGAAATCTTTTTAGCACCGGCTACGGCGGTTTTGGCCATCAAGATTTATCAACAGTTTCAACTGTTAAAAGAAAATTGGTTCCCCATTCTTTTGGGGGCGGCGGTGGGCGCTGGTGTTTCCATCGTTTGTGTAATGTTTCTCTGTAAATTCTTTGCGGTGGAAGAAAATATTTTTTATGCCTTGCTTCCTAAGTCAGTAACCACGGCGATTGCACTACCTCTTTCGGAACTTTCCGGAGGGTATGCACCGGTTACCGTTGCGGCGGTAATTATTACTGGGGTGTTTGGCGCGGTTTTTGCACCGTCTCTGATTCAATTGTTCCGCATCAAAAACCCCATAGAAGCCGGGATTGCCATTGGTACCAGCAGTCACGCGTTGGGGGCCACAAAGGCAATAGAAATCGGGGATGTTGAGGGAGCCATGAGCGGAATTGCCATTGGAGTTGCCGGATTGCTTACCGTGATTTATCTGGCGTTTTTCTAAAAATATAAAAGGATAAAAAAGACAGGGGAAAATGTTGCACAAAAAACCCCTGTTTTTTCTTTGGTAAAAGTTTGGATTCAGAGTTATGACAAAATTTTCCTAGGAGAAGAAGACCACAAGATTTTGTGTTTTTACCCTCTTTCAAGAAGGAAAAAGAAGAAGATGTATGTTATATTACAGGTTTGTAACAGGGTAGAATTTTAGCAAATATACACAAAAAGTGGCCTGTTTTAGGAGAGTTCTTTGAAAAAAACGGCATTTGGGTTGATTTTTTCGTGAAAATGTGTTAAAATGAAATCACTTAGTATGTGAAAATGGCGGATTTTTTGTATAAAATCCATTTAGAAAACTATGAGGTGATATTCATGCAGAAAAGCAGAAAGTCGGTGGTTGCGCTATTGTTGTGCGCCCTGCTGATGCTTGTTATGCCGGCACAGACCTTCGCACTTGAATTTTCCGACGTGCCCATTACTGCGTCATATTACAAAGCGGTAGATAAATTAAGCAACGTTGGGGTTATCCAAGGTCGAGGCGACGGTGCCTTTGCTCCCGGTGATATGACCACCCGTGCAGAGTTCTGTGCTTTCCTTGCCCGGGCAAACGGATACAATGCAAACTATTATCAGCCTGTGAAATTGCCGTTCCCGGATGTGGATGTTAAGGGATGGGCATATCCGTATATTTCTTTTTGTTATGAAAACGGTTATATCAATGGTATGGAAGACGGAACCTTTCAGCCCAATGCCTATGTGACGGACGAACAAGCAATCAAAATGGTAGTATGTTCTTCTGGCGTGGGTGACGAATCTTTAACTGCGGTAGGGCCTAAATGGTATTCCGGTTATTTGAACGTAGCACAGAAGTATAACTTGCTGTCCGGCACCCGTGTGCGGGTAAGTAATTCGGCAAATCGTGCTTTTGTAGCGCAGGTGGTATATAATGCGATGTTGGTGACAGAGGGTGATGCTCAGAATGCAGTCAATGTAGGGAATACAAAACCCAGACCTACATACGCTCCGCCGGAGCAAACCGTTACTCCTACCAAAGCCCCAAGTCCTACGGCAACTACTTCGGCGAAACCTACGGCGACACCCGAACCTACGGCAACTACTTCCGCCAAACCTACGGCAACACCCGAACCTACGGTAAGGCCTACGCCTACCAAACGTCCGGACGGAAAGATTGTGGTTGTATTGGACCCCGGACATAATTATAGCGTTACCGATACAGGCGCCAGTGGAAACGGTCTGAAAGAGCAAGACATTACTTTCTATATTGCAGATAAAGCACGTGCATTATTAGAGAAAAACGGGTTTATTGTAATTATGACAAGAAACAAGATTACCGATAATGTTTCGGAAGAATCTGTCAGCGCAAGTTTGCGTGCCCGTGCAGATATTGCCAATGAAGCGGCGGCTGATTTGTTCTTGTCCATTCACTGCAATGCCGGTGGAGGAAACGGAACAGAAACCTATTATTACACAGAGTCCCCTGATGGAGAGTTGTTAGCAGAAATCTTGCAGGAGAATATGATAAAGCAGGTAGGTTTAAATGATCGTGGCGTTCATGCGGCAAATTTTGCGGTGCTTCGTTATACCGTGATGCCTGCGGCACTTTTGGAAACCGCTTTTATTGATGATGTAAATGATGCGGCTTGGTTGGCGCGGAAAGATGGGCAACAGGCCTTTGCGGAAGGCATTGCCAGAGGCGTTTGTGAGTATTTCGGCAAAACTTATCAATAAGCAAGAAAATGTTCTTGGCCAAAGGCTGAGAACATTTTATCTATGGGAGGAAAAGAATGAAAAAACCGGAACTGTTGGCACCTGCCGGCAATTTTGACAAACTAAAAAAAGCGTTTCTCTATGGGGCGGATGCTGTCTATATTGGCGGTGAAGAATTTTCTCTGCGGGTAGCAGCGGAAAACTTCACCATTGATGAGATGAAAGAAGGAATTGCTTTTGCTCATGAACATGGCGGGAAGGTCTACCTTACTGCCAATATCATCCCCCATAATCGGGATATTGAAGCCTATGTGGGTTACCTTAGTCTGGTCAAAGATATTGGACTTGATGGCGTTATCTTGTCGGATTTGGGTATGTTTCAGGTGACCAAAGAGGTTGCTCCTGACCTTGAAATTCACATCAGCACCCAGGCCAATAATGTGAACTATCGCAGTGCAAAAGCCTGGTATGAAATGGGAGCAAAGCGTGTGATTTTAGCCCGGGAGATGTCCCTTGATGAAATCCGGGAAATCCGGGAAAATGTGCCGGAAGATTTGGAATTGGAAGCCTTTGTGCATGGGGCAATGTGCATTTCCTATTCCGGCAGATGCCTTCTTAGTAACTATATGGTAGGCAGAGACAGTAATCAGGGGAATTGCGCCCATCCCTGCCGATGGAAGTATTATCTGATGGAAGAGCAGCGTCCGGGCGAATATATGCCGGTTTATGAAAATGAACGGGGAACCTTTATCTATAACTCCAAAGACCTTTGTATGATTGAGCATATGGATAAGTTGATTGAGTCCGGACTCTCCAGTTTTAAGATTGAAGGTCGTGTGAAATCGGAATACTATGTAGCCACGGTGGTAAAGGCCTATCGGCAGGCGATGGATGCTTATTTTGCTGACCCGGAGCATTATCAGGTAGACCCTGCGTGGATAGAAGAAATCAAAAAGGTAAGCCACCGGGATTATACCACGGGCTTTTATTTTGGCAAACCGGGAAGCACAGAGCAAAATTATGCGACCAGTTCCTACATCCGTGATTATGATATGGTTGGTTTGGTTATCGGTTATGACCCGGAAACAAAACTTGCCAAGGTGGTGCAAAAGAATCGGTTTTTCCAAGGAAGCAAAATTGAAGTGGTTCGTCCGGTGGGGAAATTCTTTACCCAGACGGTGGAAGAACTTTATGATGAAAAGGGAGAAGCGATTGAAGTTGCCAATCATCCCCAAAGCACCATTTTTGTAAAAATGGCGGAACCGGTGGAGCCGGATACCTTTTTGAGACAGGAAAGAAACGGAAAAGTAACCAAAATGTGATGGGGGCAGGGCCTTGACTTTTTGGCACTTTGATGATAAAATAAATAGCGTGGGACAGTAGCCTCACAGCAAAAAGTAAAGAACCAAAATTTAGATACATAGGAGGAAAAACTATGAGAAGATTTCTTGCAACTTTGATGGCTGTTATGATGATAGTTTCTTGCTTTGGAACAGTTGCATTTGCTGCTGCCAATGTGGCTTTTACTGATGTTCCCGCAGATTCTATTGCATTGCAGGCCATCAAGACATTGAACCAAATGAGCGTTATTAACGGTTACCCGGACGGTACCTTCGGACCGGACAAAAACGTAACCAGAGCAGAATTTACCGCAATGCTGATGCGCACATTGGGTATTGGCAATATGGGCCCTGCTCATACCAATGATTTGCCTTTCACCGATGTGTCTGTTGACAATTCTGATATTAGTTGGGCAATCCCGGATATTAACACAGCCTATGCAAAGGGCATCATCAATGGTTATGAAGACCAGACTTTCCGTCCCAGTGCGAATGTGGCTTATGAAGAAGCCATCAAAATGATTGTGTGTACTTTGGGTTATGTTATGAGCGTTGACGGGACGCCTTGGTATGGCGAATATTTAGGTCAGGCAACCAAGTTGGGTATTACCCAGACGGCAAGCATTTTGGGCGGAGCAGAAACTCCGGCAAGCCGTGCTTGTATTGCACAGATGCTCTATGATTCTTTAGAAGTTCCCGTTGTTGAGCAGAATGAGTTAACCAGCAAAACCATCCTTGCTGATTTCTTGGGTTATACCAAAGTAACCGGTAGAGTTGTTTCTGATGGTGTAACCGGTCTGAACAGCCCGGATGCTAACCTGCGCGCCAACGAAGTTCAGTTGGACAATGGTCTTGCTTTCAATGATCCTGATTATGAAACTAAGACATATAAAACAGAGGATGATCAACTCAAGAACTATATGGGTTATGAACTGGAATACTACTACAAGAATACCGGTTCCAGTGTTCGTAATTTAGGATTCTATGTGTTAAAAGATGCTAAGACATTAAAATTGACCGAGGCCATGATTGAT